>NZ_JBVVAK010000031.1:0-72522 GCF_055792825.1 Microvirga sp. GN3 | reverse complement strand
ATTCTGTATTGCTCGACGGATTGCCTCTGTCGTCGTGGCGCTGCCGTGTAGAACCTGCCCCATAGTGCTTCCTTCCACTCATGCGAAAAGATTGCACCATCAAAGTCCGGGATTAAACACTTAGCTCATCGGACCCAAAAGTGGACTCCACTTTTGGGATCGATCCAATGCTCAATCCCTTAAGTGGCGCATCGTCGGGCGCGGACCCAGAGGGCCGCGTCAGCGACCCTTCGGGTCCGCACGATGCGCTAACGTTCTCGAAGTACCGCCCTCGCACCCCATAACGAACAATGGGAGCCATTGGCTCCCATTGTAGAAACGCGCTTGAGCAACACGATCAGCTGGCGGGCGTACCGCGCGTCGCGGGCAAATGACTTGCCGCCCAGATTGCCGCCTGCGTCCGATTCTTTGCCTGGATCTTGCGCAGGATCGCTTTGACATGAACTTTGACGGTGGCTTCCGTGATGTCGAACTTCCGAGCGATAATCTTGTTCGAATCGCCATCCATCAAACAGCGCAGAATGACCGTCTCGCGAACCGAAAGACCTTTCGCCGGAAGGGTCACCTCATGTGACTCTTCGGCAACCGGCGCTTCCTTGGCATGATCGGCGCGGGCTTCCCGCTCCCGCAACAGATCAAGGATCGCACCGGGGAAGATGGCTTCTCCCAGCATCACGAGATCCAGCGACTTTACGAGTACCTCATGCGAGATTGACTTTTTGAGGTACGCATCCGCGCCGGCTTGAAAGGCGGCCACCACCTGCTTAAGGTCGTACTGCTCGATCAGCATGACCACTTTGGCGCTAGGATTGCCCTCTTTCAGCATCCGGGCCTGACGACAGGTCTCATCATGATCGCGGCTCGCATCAATGATGAGGACGACAGCGCTAGTATCGAGGCCCGGTACCGAGGCCATTTCCTCAAGGCTCGCAGCTGCCGCGGAGGGCGAATACGCCGTCTCGGCGAGAATTCTGCGCAACCCTTCTCTCAACAGGGCATTCGGCTCGACAAGCAGCGTCTTGATAGAGCGAACAGCGGCATGCTCTGCCGAAGAGGGCTCAACCGAACGTGCCAGTTCCATATATCTTGAGTATGCAACATCCTTAGCCGAAGAAGCCCCTGGATGTGGAAGGCTATCAAGATCGTAGGTGTTCCGCATCTCAGATGCCTTTCTGGTCTTGATTCGGTCAGAAAAACAACAAAGTTCCCCAGAAATGTTTAGCTTATAATCTCATTAGAGACAATCATTACCCATTCAAATCCTTTTAACAATCTTTAATCAAAAGGTATTAACATGATATAAAGTATCATGAATTATATCTCTCGCTATGAGAGCACTCGATTAAGCGCGTAGATACAATAGAACATCAAATATTCGGGGTGATCTTAACTACCCATCGAAGCATTCAGCAAATTATCAACACTCACGCCTTCGTTGCCGGAGCCACATTCTGAGGAGGCGGCCGACAGGCTCTCTAAATAGAAAGCAGGGAGAAGGTTTCGCAGAACTGCAGTCTGTTGATGAAGGATATTTCCCGTGAGCGAGGATCAGGGCCAAGCCTGCATCTGCCACCGTCTCATAATCCGACGGATTAGCGCATCGTGCGGAACCGAAGGTCCAACCGGTGCGAAGGCATTGAGCATCGGATAGATCCCAAAAGTGGCTTCCACTTTTGGAGCAAATGCTCTCGACACAGCTTGCTGTCAAAAACTCCACCCCATCGCGAGGGATGTTTTGCGCAAGTGAAATACCTCTGGAGGGAGCAAGATCCAATATTATTGCGAGAGATTGGCCCAAACACAGAGGGCTCGCCGAACGACATTGATCCGGCAAGCCCGCGACGTTGAACAATCGACACCGGAAACTTTCGCTCGTTGTTGCGTGGTGCCGATTCAGCCGGGAATCATCGATGGCGTGATTCTCCGTTCTGCTCCCTTGGACAATTGGCTAACAGCGTCAGCGAAGACTGTGTATAGCCAGCCTGTCGCTTGACTGCACCCACGATGCATCCGCTGAATTTGAAGACAAGTGGTTGACGGCCCACATGGCAGCCTGGGTGCGGTTTGCAACGCGAATCTTGCGCAGGATGGCTTTGATGTGCACTTTGACGGTTGCTTCAGCGACATCAAGTTTGCGCGCGATGACTTTGTTCGGAGCGCCCTGCATCAGGCATTGCAGAATCTCGGCCTCTCTGCTCGACAAGGTCCGAATGGGAGAATCCTGCCCCTCCGGCGCCGGGGCGACCTGGAGAGAAGACACCTTGATGGCAGGGGCCTCTTTCGAGAGGTCCATCTCTTCCCCATGGGTCGATATAGCCGCCAGGAAGGCAGCAGATGGGAAGACGACTTCGCCCAGCATGACAAGGTCGAGATACTTGATGAGGGCCTCGCATCCTGTTGTCGCAAGGCAATATCCGTCGGCGCCGGATTGAAAGGCGGCTTTCATGCCCTCAAGATTGAAGCTGTCCGACAGAACGACGATCCGGGCTTGCGCATATTGCTGCTTCAGGGACCAAACTCCCTCAGCCAGCCCCGACGAATAAAGATTCGCGTCGAGAATGAAGAGAAGTGGACCCGCCTGAGCCGTCTCGTCCAAAGCGACTTCCCCGTGTGTCAGGCTTTCCGCATGCAATCGGAAACGGGTACTTGAGAGGATGTGCCTCAAGCCCTCACGCAACATCGAATTCTTGCAGCCTAAGATCGTGGTGACTGGCAGAAGGTGTGACATGCGAGGGAGCCTTTCCGCAGAGGTTACCTCGAATTGTACAAGTTAACGGTTTGTTATCCATCCTTAATAAAGGGGTATCTAATTATGCTTAGGAGGTAGAAATAGATACCTCACCAAGGATAACTCATCTTGAGCCTAAATTGATACAAACAACCGGGGCAGTTATTCTTGCCAATCTGCTACACTATTGCGGCAAACTGTCGACAAACATAACGGCCAAAATAGTTGTCAGAATCAAGCGACACTGACCTGCGCCATCCATCAAGGCCAGAATCTCGGTGTCCTTGGCGACGGAATCGCATGCCGCTCTACGTGATATTGAATCAATCCGACGCCGCAGGAAAGAGAGAGCCCCTTATATCGCTGCCATCGTACTTGGCTCTCAAGCGTGCGTCAGGTCGAAGATCCCTTGGGTCCGACGACACGCTCCATCCATGTAACCATCACTGAGCAACAGCATTTGGCGTCTCAGATGGCCCATTTCGCGCGTCATCGACAGAGCTAGTCATTTCTGATTCCGTGATGGAACGGAGAGCGACTGCTGCGAGAGGAAAGCCGCTTTCCTTAGCGCTGCTGATGAGCTCGATCGCCTTGTTGAGATCAGCGGTAACGCCTATTCCGGACTTGTACATCAGGCCGAGCCGATATTTGGCTTCGGGGATGCCTGAATCGGCAGCGGCCTGCAGAAGGCTTACTGCCTTCTCGGGAGATGCACTCAAGCCGATTCCATCCGCATAGGCATGAGCCAAACCGATGAGCGCCTCGCTGTTGCCCGCCTCTGCAGCCTTGTCGAGGCCCGCGACAATGAGTGAGATCAGCTCATCTGACGGTCTCAAAGCAAGAAGCCGTGCAAGGGTTTGCCCGGCAACAAGATTGGTCTTGTCCAAAGCAGCAAGACTGTACCACTGCACCGCCTGCCGCTGATCCTCGACGTTGCTGCTGCCTGAGAGCGCACTGGCCATGTGCATGGCGGCAGCAGAGTCGCCACGCTCGGCCGCGACCTTGATCAGCTGCCCCGCCGCGTCGCGGTTCTGGATTCCCCGCGTTCCTCTCTCCAGATCGAGCGCCACCTGATACGCGATGCCAGGCTTGAGTTGAGCCGCCTGCTCGAAGAACCTGAGCGCCGAAGCCATATCCGTCACTCCTTCGGTCCCCAGGGCAAGCGCCCAGCCGATCTCAAGAAGCGTGCTGCGCCGACGGCCTTCGTTGACACCGTCAAGCCATTTCAGGGCGGCAGCCTCACTGCGTTCCAAGCCACGACCGGTGCCATAAGCATAAGCCGCATAAGCCATAGCACGTTCGTGCCCGACGCGGGCCGCCCACAGATACCACTCGGCGGCCTTCCTCGTGTCTGCAGGAACGCCTTCACCGCGATCGTACATGCCTGCCACGGCCAGCACCGAACTTGATGCGCCACGAAGAGCTTCGAACCGAAGCCGCCGCTCGAGTCTGGCGCGGTCTATACCCTGCAGAGCCACCTCGTGACGAGCCATGATCTTGGCCATGAGGCGCGTTGCCTCCCGGTCTCCACGGGACGACGCGATTTTGGCCGCATCCAATCCAGTTGCGAAGTCCTGCGTATCCATCTCTGAATCCAGCGCCTTCTGGCCGAGCCTGAGAAGCCTCAATGTGGACATGGCACGAAGTTGCGCCTGAGTCGGTGGTGCAGGCTGCGTTGCCGCCGATGCCTGGGGTGCGGAAACCTTCGCATCGTGCGAAGGAACTGCCATCGCCGCCAGAGAAACACTGGTGAAGAGGCAACTCAGGAAAACGATACGGGTAGCTTTGATCATCTCGCCTCTCCCACACATCGACTATGACACCCGCGATGTACTTCAAACTCCGACACGGCAGCCCAGATATTACTTCTTGGCGGCTCCTTCAGCTGTCTTCAGCCAATCCTGGGCTGCGCTTGCGTTCACATCAGTGCCGAAACCCAGGGTCATGGCGAGGCTGAGCCCGTACATGGCCTCGGAGTCACCGGCCTGTGCGGCCCGCTGTAACCATTCCGTGCTGGCTCGGGCCGAGAGCTCTACGCCATATCCCGATGCGTAGGCGCGCGAGAGCTCCTTCATCGCGATCGTATCGCCGGCCTCCGCGGCCCTCGTCAGCCATATCGCCCCGGCTTGTGCGTCCACAGGAACCCCGAATCCAAGCTGCAGGCTGCGCCCATATTCTCGCATGGCTGGCGCAAAACCACTCTCGGCGCTCTCCTTGAGAGGCACCACCGCTCCGGCTCCCTCTTCACTCGGCGTTGCCGCAAGCCTGGAAAGATCGGTCGCTACCGCGGCATCGCCTTTCTGCAATGCCTTGGAGAGCCATTCGATTGCCGCCTGCGTGCTGCGCTCGCCAATCTGTCCGGACACATAGCCACGTCCAAGATAACGCATCGCCTCAACCCGACCTGCTTGTGCAGAGAGTTTGATGTAACTGACGGCGTCTTGCTTGCTGACAGACTCACCTACGCCCTCGAGCATTGCCCGTCCGATGAGAAACAATGTGCTCGGGTCCTGTGCATTGCTCCGGACCTCGACGAGTGCTTTTTGCATCCAAGAACGCGCGTGCTCCTTGTGATCAGAACCTGGAACCCTGTGATAGACCTGCGCAAGCTCGACCATGTCTCTCGCCGAGCAGACCGGCAACGCCTCCACACGGGAAAGCCACCGAGCAGTATCGGCTTCATTCTTTGCACTCGATGCCAATGCAATGGCCGCTCGCACATTGCCGGCCTCTGCTGCAGCCTGTCGCCATTCCAAGGCGCTCTTGCCGGTCGGCTGCAGCTGCGCGCCCGGAAGCTCGGCCAGTGTCGTCATCGCAGCGGCATTGCCAGCCGATGCGGCTTTCAGCAGGAGCTGCATACCGTTCAGCACATCCGTATTCTGAACGCGCTGAGAGATCAGAAGACGCCCCAATTCAAGCTGTGCGCCAGAATCTCCCTCTTGGACAGCCTGCTCGAGAAGAGCCCGAGCACCGGCTTCGTCCCGGCTTCCATCCTGCCCGTTCAGCATCCTGCGCGCCAGGAGAAGCATAGCGCGGGATCGCCCCTCCCCTGGTGCGAGAGCCGCCTCGCGCCATCGGGTCGACGCGGCTTCATCCGCAGTAACGCCCTGTCCTGAACGGTAGGCATAGGAGAGAAGGACCATGCTCTCGCGATCACCATGCTCGGCGGCATTAAGGAGAGCCCTTATAGTCCTTTGTGCGGCCGCCGAATCTTTGTCCGCTTGGGCAACGAGGGCCGTGATGCTGCGCACGTGCCCAGCCTCCGCTGCGCGCTCCAACCAGGCTTTGGCCTGCGCCGGATCCGGAGCGACAACGGTGCTGCAGGCATAAAGCTCGGCGAGCGCACCCATCGCATCGGAATTGCCGCGTGCAGCCGCCTCCTTGAGAAGCCGAAGAGCTTCGTCCGGCCGTCCCGCCTGCGGATATGCCAGCAGGAGTTTCGCCATTTCCGTGAGGGACCCGACATCGCCGCGAGCCATCGCACGCCGATAGAAGGTCAAGGCCGCATCGATATCCGGCCTGCCGTTCATGCCAGCGGCATGCAGCCGTGCAAGTCCGACAAGAACGCTGGTGGTGTGTCCGGGCAAAGCGCTTGCCTTCGTCAGAGCCTCTGCAGCCTTCGGCAGATCCTGCGCCGCCCCGAACTCGCCGCGATAATGCCGTGCAAGGAGCTTGTAGGCCTCGGTATCGGCATTCAGTCCGGCCCGCTCCAGCCAGGCGATCGCCTTCGGCACATCCTTCGGCACTCTGTCCCCAAGCAGAAGCCGCTCGCCCAGCAATGTCATGGCCCGCGGCTCCCCAGCCTCGGCCGCTCGAGTGAGATGGATCAGGAACTGATCCGGGGTCGCTTTGATGCGGCCCTGCATGTAGATTTCTGCAAGAGCTACGTCTGCCTTGGAATCGCCCTGACGGGCTGCCGCTTCAAACCATTTGACCGCCTCGGTCAGACCGCCCGGAACAAGCAAATCTTCGCTCAGGATTGCCCCGATCTCGAAGAGTGCGCCGCACTTTCCCTTTCCGAGATTGTCATAGAGTGTCTGCAGGGCAAGCTTGATCAGATCGTCTGCCGCGACCTGAGGCACAGGACCGATTTTCCCGTTGCGCTGCAACTGGGCCAACCCGATCATCCCATCGACCTGACCAGCCGTCGAGGCTGCGCGAAACAACCGTTCCGCCTCGCGAACATTGGCAGCAGCAATCCGGCCCTGCGCATGCAGCTGAGCGAGCAGGACAGTTGCATCCATGTTCAGCATGGACGAGGCAGTCGCAAGGTGAAGCGCTGCGCGCTCGGGATCGACAGGTCCTGCCACGGGATCGAGAAGCAGCTTGCCGAGCCGGAAATGAGCCCGGCCTCTCCCAGCCCATGGCCGATCTGCTAGGTCTTCGAGAAGCCTGCGGGCCGTCAAGGGGGATCGATGGATGTCGGCACGTCCCTCGGTATAGGCGATCGCAGCCTCGTACATCTCCTCGGGATCGTTGACCGGCTGCGACTTGTCCCACTTGCCCCAGTCCCGGGACAGGCGTGGTTTGGAGACCGGTAAGCAGATCTTGCTGAAATCTGCATTGGGCGAGAGAGACCGCGGCGGAGGTGTTTGGGCCGCGCTCGATGTAGCCACTGCCAGCGACATGGCAAATCCCGCGACAGCAGCGCCGCTGACGCGAACTGCTTTTGTCATCGGCAACCTGCCGGTAGACTTAGGGAAGATTGCCATTCCTGTTCTCCGCCCCATCCCATTCGTCCAGTCTTCTGCCATCCGGTTTCGGTCATTCTTCAAGCTCTTAACCCGGCGTCGCATTTGTTTGTTTTGCAAGAGCTTTCGCAGCCTGCGAATGACCGGCATGAGCTGCTTTCTCGAGCCACCCCCGAGCCATCGCTCGATCTTTATCGGATGATGCTTGCTGGTAGCGAAGTGCCATCCTGTACATGGCGCCGGCATGCCCATTCTCGGCTGCCTGCTTAAGCCAACGGTCGGCTTCGCGCGCATTCGGCTTTGCGCCAATGTCGTTGAGTCGGTAGAGCTCGAACATCGCGTCGGACGAATTGAGACTCGCTGCTCTCTCCAGCCATGTCTTGGCAAGAGCTGGATCAGCCTGCGTACCGACCCCGTTCATCAAGGCACGCGCAACCTCGATCATGGCAATGGGGGATCCGCCCTCTGCCGCGCGCAGATAAGAGGCGAACGCTCCTTCGGCGTCGACAGCTGCACCCAGGCCGGATAGTTTGGCGCTGCCGAGTTGGATCTTCGCTTCGTTCTGTCCGGCCTCACCGGCCATCGCTAGCCATTGCTCAGATTCTCGGCTGTCGCGCTCCACTCCCGCGCCGTAGAGATACGCCATACCAAGACGCATCTGCCCATCCCGATCGCCCTGGCGCGCAGCCTGGGCATAAAACTCAGCTGCCAGCTTGCGATCCTGAGTGACGCCCACGCCGCGGGCATAGGCATCTCCCAGCGCGATTTGCACCTTGGTGTCGCCAGGCTCCTCGTTATAGATCTCCCGATAGAGGGCTATGGCCCGGACAGGATCGCGAGGAACGCCATCGCCATCACGATAGGCCTTGGCAAGGATGAAACGTGCCCCGTCGTGACCGAGCTGTGCGGCTCGCCGGAGGAGAGATTCTGCCCGCACAGGATCGCGCTTCACCCCTGTCCCCTGCAGGAGCGCCGTTGCCAGAAGCGTCATGGCCTCCGCGTTGTTTCGTCGAACCAATGTTTCCAGTACGGACGCACCATGCTCGATCGAGCCTGCATCAGGGAAATTGAGATATAAAAGGGCTATCCTGCCCAACTGTCCGTCATCGCCAGCCATCGCCTTCTCGGCGGCGACAAGCCACCGGCGGGCTGCATTCTGCTGTTCTGCCGTCGGCTGATGTAAGAGATAAACCTCGGCGAGCTGCAAGGCCGCTTCAGGACTTCCGCTCTCGGCCGCCTTTCTAAGCGTCGCTTCGGCCAACGTGCGCTCGCCGCGCGCAAGATAGAGTTTGGCCAGGGCGATCGGAGCACGGGCATCACCGGCCTTGATCGCCTTCTCGAGCGAGTCGCGCGCCAGATTGAAATGGCCCGGACCTCCAGCCCGTGAATAGAGCTCACTCAGCTCTACCATGGCAGAACCGCTACCGGCTGCCGCCGCACGACTGAACCAAGTCGCAGCCAGCGCCTGATCCTGCGGCACCCCCCTGCCGTCGTTGAACATCTTGCCCAGCCGGGTCATGGCAATCGCACTGTTGGTCGCGGCGCCCTTGCGATACCATTCCAGGGCCTGTGGCGCTTCCATGCCGGAAGATCGGCTGGCATAAAGATCGCCGAGACGGACATAGGCGACCGGCGATCCGCTTTCGGCTGCCCTCAGATACCAGCGCAGGGCCTCGGCCTGGGGTTCCGATACTCCACTGCCCCGCAAAAGGGCGTCTCCCATGGTGACCGCTGCTTTCACATGGCCGTGCTCAGCCGCTGTCCGAAGGCGCTCGATCGCCGTCTTGCGCATACTGTCCGTCGCAGCATCCTGATAAGCAAGTGCAGTGCGCGCGAACTCGTAGAATGCTGTTAAGTTGTCGTTGGTCGCCGCCCTGTCGAATAGCTTAAGCGCCAGAGGCACGTCACGGTCGATGAGAACGCCATCGCGAAGATGACGGCCTAGCGCAAGCAGAGCGGTCACGTCATCATCAACACGTCGAACGGCTTCGGCGAGAAGCCCTTTCGCCACCTCGCGTCCATCAGGTCCGTACTGGCTGCGGATTTCTGCCGCGAGGACCAGAGCCCGGGGAGCCTTTGTCTCGATGGCTCGATTGAGCCAGAGATCGGCCACGCCTGCCTGCACGCCGAGCGCTGCGCCGTTGTAAGGATCCTCCGCAAGGATCATGGCTGCCTCGATGGATCCGCGCTGGGCAGCCTTCTCGAAGGCAATTCTCGCCTCCTGCGGCTGGCGCAACGCCGACTTCGGATCGGCGCGCAGGCGCCCCAAGCGCAAAGCAGCCTCGCCGTCGTCCAAGTCTGTGGCGCGCTGATACCACTCGACGGCGGCGCTCATCCTTTCCGGCCCGTTAGCGGTCGTCCGATAATGATCGGCCAAAATCCTGGCTGCCTCGGCCGATCCTTGCTGCGCCTTTTGGAACAGAAGCCTTAGTCCCTGAGACGCGAAGATGTTCGCCTTTGTCGGGTCAGTCTCAAGGCGAGCGAGTTCGAGGCCGGCCGGGCCGTACTCGGACCGAAGAGCGATCTGATAGAGATTCTTGACCCCCTCCGGATCCTGCTTGCCTCCGATCCCGGCTTCCATCAGGCCGGCGAGGACAAAGGCTGCCTCATGGTTCTGCAGGGCTGCGGCACGACGCAGCAATTCGGCTGCTCGCTCTACGGAAGCCTGATCCTTGTCGCGCGTCAGCATCAATTTGGCACGCCGTAATGCCGCCGACGGCCAGTGAGCCCCTGGCATCGTCAGGGCCTGATCGTAAAGCCGAATTGCGTCATCCACCTGCGGGACTTTGAGCGGGTTCGTTTCGCTCACGGGCAAGCCATCTTGAAGCAGCTGAGCTCGTTCCATGAGAGCGGCCGGATCGTCGCGCTGCTTCAGCTGTTCCACTCTCTCCATGAGGCTGCGAAACCGATCTCGCAGTTCAACCTCGGTCACTCCTTGAGCCAATGCCGGAAGGGGCGAAAGACACGTCAGCACTATGAGAATGCTGAGCAGCCGTAGAGGTGATCGGTCCATCAACGCCCCCAAAAGCATGTGGCGTTACCGCCGACGAGTTCATCGATGAGTGGCCGGTCAGGCCGGAGACTGCGCGTCAACAGCGTCTTGAGTCTTTTCGTGGCAAGTCCAGCCCGCTCCCGAGCCACGACAGGCTCTACCCAGGCCATGTAATGACGTCCTTGATTGCGCTTCGTCATGAAGTTCATGTCCTGACGGCGAAAATCCGCTTCTGCACCTGGGTTATCGTTCTCCGAGGCATAGGCCATGACCACCCCAGGCTCTGTAATGCCGTTGAGGAGATATGAAAGAAGGCGATCATAGTTCGCGGCGCCTTCACGAATGCCGTAGAGATCCGTCCCGCGCGTGGCAGCGATCTCGGCCATGACGGTCAGGCTCGTCAATGAGTGGCGCATGAACCATAGGGCACGGGCGCCCCGATGCGTTTCCAGGGCCAAGCTTCCATCGGGACGCGCCTCTGCCAGGACAGCGCGATATCCGCGGAGGCCTTTGTCATAGAGAGTATCGTCCCCCGCGACGGCGCCCCAAGCCATACGAATGCTGTCGGTCAAGGAATGCTGATGGTCGTGACCGGCATCGGTGTCGAAAGCCTGATCGATCTTGCGAACGAGAGAATCGATCCACGCCGAAACGATCCGCCGTTGACTCTCGTCCAAGCCACGATTCAAGACGGAATAGGCCGCGATGGTCGGCAGAAGTGCGCGCTCCACCCCATAGTAGCTGTCACCGTCGACTTCCGTGTTCTCGAAAGCTCTCGCTCTAGCCCAAGAGAGCAGAAGATCTCGCAGAGACATCTCCGAGGCAGGATCTCCAGCCAGGGTCCGTCCGGCCAGCACCATCACAGCCCACGCATAGTTATTTGCGCCTCCATCTGTACCGGAGACATCGGCTGCTTTGAGTCCGTCGACTGGTTTGAGGTTGGTCCAAGCAGGGTCGCGAGGAGTTGCAAGGCACGCGGCTCGGATACTCGCGAGGGCTGGCTGTGCAAGTGCCGCGCGCCGGGCGTCCACATCGAACAGCCCCTGCCCGTTCGTCTGGGCGTAGGACGGCACCGTTGCAAGTAGGCTCAAGACCGAGAAGACAAGAATCCGTCTCATGCTGTTCCTAGGTCCCTTGAGACGAACTTGAGAAGGCCCGGTGTTGAACGCTTCCATTGATATCGGTGCAGTCGGATCCGGCATGAGCGTTGAATATCTGAAGATCGGCCTCTCCCTCGAAGTACCCCATATCTCTGAGCCGACAGGACGATACGGGCTTCGCTGGTCGGCAAGCGCTCGCGATGAGCACATCGGCCTGGGAGGCAAGGCGCAGGATCGGCCCTTCCAACCCACGGATATCCCCACCGAGCAACCGTCTGGATTGCTTCACGAAACGATTGGAAAACATTGTCAGGCCCGAAACGCCCTGCGTATTGATTCCGACCCCGTTCGAAGAGAAGCTGTTGTTTCTGAGAGATAGACTGGTCAAGGGGGCGTAATGCCCGGCATCGCCTCCCTGGCCATCCGATCCCTTGGATTTGGGAATGTTTGCGATATAGGCGCTGACACCGGCATTGGCGTTCGCGTCGATCCTGTTTCCGTATGCCGCAACATCAAAGCTGTTGCGAATCTTCAATCCATCCCGCCTGTTTCCCGCAAGATGGTTGTTCGTCAGTACATTACAGGAACTCTCGAAGAGGGTCACTCCATCCTGGGTATTCTGGAATGAACTGTTGGCGTAGAGGATATTGTTCGTGCTGTTGCGGTCGAGAATGATTCCTGAGCCTGCATTGCCGAATGATAGATTGCCGACGATCAAGCTGTCATCAGCATCACGAGACACTGTAATCCCATGTCTGAGCATGGTTCCGTAGACTGTATTGAAGGCAATGACGCCCCTTTCGGATCCATCGTGGGCGTCCACTCCGTAGACGATGCTGTCCCGATATTCGTTTCCGACAACCTGGATTCGTTCGGCGTCATAGGAGTGGAAGCCGACATAGAGGTTCCGAAACACGCTATCGACGATAGTTCCTGTAGGACGTGCCTGGTCCCGCAACTCGGCAACACGATCCGGACCTGACGAATAAGTCAACCCAAATGACTTGACGCTGTCATAGCCTAGGGCGGTCAGAACAGAGGATGCCACATTCATGCGGCCATCCCCCCAGGTCAGAAGGAAAGGGCGAAACAGACCCGACTTCTCATTGTCGGACCATAAAGGCTGCCCTGCCTTTTCGTCGTAACCTACGATCTCCGCATCGACGATGTCGACTTCGCCCGCATTGACGATGAAAGCTCCGGCAATGGCGCTTAATTTGTAAACCGGCATGTCCAGGCGCGACAGGATGAGCGTCGCACCGGGAGCAACGAAGATGGGGGCTCGTATGATAAGGGCATCGCCGTCATGGGCGATCAGATCGCGTGCATCGGTTCCCTGCAACTGACGCGCGACCATGCCCAAGGTCGCAGTTCCGCTCTGAACGACGATGATCCGCGGTGAGGGCAAACCCTGATACCGGATCGCCTGTTCGAGACGCGTGCCCCCACCCTCGCTATCTTCGAGGAATTTCGCAATATAGGGATTATGATTGGCAAAGGTGCTCGCGACAACGGCACCGCCAGGCCAGGGCATGTTTGCTCGTATATCGGCCGAGGTTGCAAACTTGCTCGGCATCGAAACTCGAATAATTGTCGGCTTGGCCGTATCCATCTTGATCAGCGCAAGACCTCTGCGGGTCTGGATCTCCTGATCGGTCTCCTCCGCCGGAGAAACAACGGCACCGACATCCTCAGGATGTTCACCGGGCTGATCGCTCTTAGGCATCATGAGTTGATTGGCCCGGATCTCGGCCACACGTCGAAAGGCCTTCGATCGAACCCGATCGTCTCCGACGGAGCGGAGGAGATCAGCAGCATGCATTCCGGTGTCGAGCAGCGCGGCAAGTTCAAAGGCGATGTTTACCTTGTCATCGTCGTTGGATACTTGACTGAGAGCATCTCTCAACAAAGCATCAGAAACGTGGTTGCGATGTCTCCGCTCGAGAAGATTCCTGACTTCCGAGGGAATGCGCAAATCGCCTTCGGTCTTCCACCCTGTCTCGCCGATTTCAGTCTTCCTGACAGAATCGTCATTGCTTGAAGGGGAAAGCTGTTCGGCCATTTTGTCATAGCCGGCTTTCTTCAGTTCAGTGGCAACGATGAGCTGGAATGAAGTTTTTCCGGCCCCTTCCTCCATGCTATTGACGAGCTCGACAGCTCGGAGCGGCGCCCCGCGTCCCACGTCATTCTTTACGATAACCGCTAAGGCCGCCTGCTGCCTGGAGCTATCGAAGAAACCTTGTGCCGCCGCAAGAGCAACCTCTCGGTCCTGACGCTCGATGGCGGTTTCAAGTAATGCTGAGAGAATTTCATCTCGATCCTTGCTGTCCGGCAATGCGAGGGCCAAAGAAACACCGGCCGTTCGATCTCCCACCGCCATACGCTTCTTGGCTTCGACCCTCAATTTGGCTTCTGTCGGCTTTTCCAAAGCGGTGCCCTTGAGTTGCTCCCGTGCCAGCGCGTGGCGCGCATAGGCCTGGCCACGGGCAGTTGGAATCAAACCAATGGCGCGGTTTGCCAAAGCTAACCCAGGAGTGCCGAGACCCGATGCAGCGCGAGCCGCCGCATTCAAGGCACCCGAGCGCGTACCGGCTTCTGAGATCGACCCAGCCGTTTCCAGCGCCAGAGATGCATACCTTAATGCGCGGCCTTGAAGACCCGCTTTGGTGTACGCATAAGCGACTTCAACAAAGGCCGCAGCCCGGTAGGCCGGCGATCTCTGCTCGCTTGCGATCTGGTGAAGGATCACCCCGGCCTCCACTCGATCAGCTCCGATCTGGACTCCCGCAAGGTCCCCGAGCGAAGCCTGGAGAAGCATTGCGCTAACCATGTCGTGATCGAGCCCCTCGTCAGCCAGACGGGTGAGCTCCGCACGGGCCCCATCCCTGAGCTCACCTGAGCCAAGAGTGCCTTGGCCGGCGAATTTTTCCAGGAGTTTGATCCTTGCCCGGACAACCTGATAAAGAGCGGCTTTCTGCTTCGAGCTGGCGTTGTTCTGCTCGGCGGCGACGAAGGCTTGGCGAGCCTCTTCCGCCAGGCGCATGACCTCATTGCCATCCTGCGCCATGGCGCCGGAAGCAAGCACCATCGACAGGACGAGAGAAGTTATCTTCAGGCGACGTTGACCGTCAGCTCGTGACGATACGGTCATACTGATCCTCCAGACGCACGATGTCGTCCTCGCCGAGATACGTGCCGCACTGAACCTCGATCAGGTGTAACTCCTCATCGCCGATGTTCTCGAGCCTATGGACATCTCCCTTCGGGATATAGACTGACTCGTTTGCCGTCATGACGAAGACCCTTTCGCCGACGGTAACCCGTGCGGTTCCCGAAACGACGGTCCAATGCTCCGAGCGGTGGTGATGGTATTGCAGCGATAAACGTCCCGCCACATCCACGACGATGTGCTTGACCTGGAAGGTCTCACCTACACGCAAGGACTCATAGGACCCCCAGGGTCGGCGCACTTTCCGGTGAAGAGCCGCCTCCGAGCGCTTCGAAGCGGAAAGCTCAGCCGCCAGGCGGCCGACGTTCTGAGCCTGATCCAACGAACCGACGAGAACGGCATCAGCGGTGTCGATCACGACAATCTTCTCGACGCCCATGACTGCTACAAGGCGGGAATTTCCGTGAACATAGCTGTCGCGCACATCCTGGAGCAGCGTATCACCACGGGACACATTCCCATTCCCGTCCTTAGAACCAATATCCCAGAGCGCGGACCACGAGCCAAGATCCCTCCACTTGGGCGCGACGGGAATGCAGACGAGTCGATCGCTGCGCTCCATGACGGCGTAGTCGATTGAGATGACGGGCGCCGTATCGAACTCTGCCGCGAGGCGAATGGTATCATTGCCCCGTTGAGCCGTCGCGAGAGCGCGACGGGCACAAGCCAGAACTTCAGGCGCATGTCGATCGAGTTCATCAAGGATCGTGCGAGCGGTGAACATGAAGATCCCGCTGTTCCAGAGGTGCCGCTCCCCGGCGACCAGCGCCTCGGCGACAGCGCGTCCCGGCTTCTCGACAAAGCCTGCAACCTTGAAGCTCGCATGGTCGAAAGCTTCGTCGAGCTTGATATAGCCGAACCCCGTTTCCGGATGCGTAGGACGGATGCCGAAGAGTACGATCCGTCCCTGACGCGCGGCTTGTGCGGCCTGCGCAACGGCCTGAGAGAAAATGTCGGCTTTCTCCATGATGTGATCGCTTGGAGCAACAAGCATCAGCCGATCCGGATCCTCCTCCGCGATCAAAGCCGCTGCGGCCGCAATTGCCGGTCCCGTGCTGCGAACGCATGGCTCAACCAGCAACCGTGCGGCCCCCGTGTTCAACTGCCTGATTTCCCGCAAGGCGAGATCACGATGATTCGTATTCACGACGATAATCGGCTCTGCATACTGCTCGGTGCGGAACCGCTGAACAGTCTGCTGGAACAGGCTGACCTCACCGGAAAGGGCATGAAACTGCTTTGGCTCGCTGGAACGTGAAACCGGCCAAAGTCGGGTGCCGGAGCCACCGCACATCAGAACCGGGATGATGTTGTCCATTTCTAATCTCCAAGATCTTCAAGTATGACCTTCGAAACGTGATCCGGAGCGGATCATTCCTGGGGTCTAAGTCCGGCAAGGCGCCTCCCACTGTCGACATCCGGCTCTCTGGCCTTTTTTGCTGCCGCTGCCACTTCGTTATCCTGTCCGAAGACGGCACTGATCTTTTCCCCGGCCCACATCATTGCCGCTTGAAGTTTGCTGGCTGTAGCGGCAACTGAAGATCCGGAGAAGGTATTGAAGACAACCGATACCGGCTGCCCGATGGAGGACATTTCGAGTTCGCGCCCCGGCGCGAGCTTCACGATGAAGGGGCCGGTCGAGGCGGCGTCGCTGGCGAGGGAGGGTAAGCGCTCGATCTGGCTCTCCCGCACGCGTGTGCCATCGGCATATTCGATCACGGCGCTGGCTCCACGGTAGAAGCGCAGAAGCTGATCATGAGGAATGCTGGCGGTGACGTAAGGAGTGCTCGTCTTCTCGCGAAGTGCCAGGATCGGTGCTCCCTCTCGGACGAAGTTGGCAGCCCGGCTATAACGAGTCTGAACGATGCAGTTGCAGGGACTGTCGATGACGACGCTGGTGCCCTGCGGCCCCTGGATCGTCAAAAGCGGCTCGCCTGACTTTACTTCGTTGCCAGCGGCAATGAATGTGACCTGACCATTCGAAGGGGCAGGCACGGTGACGAGATCAGCGGTGATCTGGGCCGATTGAGCCGGAATGATATACATCCGCTCGAAGATCCCCATGCCGATGAAGCCGATGAGAAGTATCGTCGCGACGCCGACGCCGACATAGCCTGCGGCACTGCGCCCATGATGGGTCAGCTGGGCGAAGAATCCCTGAGGTTGAGGACGCTGGGGAACATCACGGGTTTTCCCCTCATTGCGTCGCGCGGCGACATCCAGGACATCACCCGCATCGACAATCTCGCCGGCAAGATAGGCGTCGAGGACGAACCGGAGAAGATTGTGTTGCCGCGGTGAGACATCGACGAACCGAAGGCCGACTCTGCTATGCTCTTCGGCGACATAGCGGACCTCGGCGTTGATGGGCAGGGAGAGTTCATAGCCGCTGAACGGAAAGACGAGTGTGAGCTCAAACACGCGACCGGGCTTGACGCCAAACGATCCTGTCCTCAGGCCGATCCCTCCGACAGAGACGTCAACAACGGAAATCTGCGTCCCATTGTGGATGCATCGGATGGGGATTCGGTATCGAGGATGCTGTCTTTGAACCTCAGCCTCGTGCGTGATCTTCGTCATTGCCTCAAGCTCCAAATCGATACCGTTCGCTTTAAGGGATAAAGAGCATCGGCTTCGGTGTCGGAAGCACGTCTATGCTCCAAGCAAGAACCGTCACAAATGCAACCAGTGCAAGGCTATGCATGCATGCCGACATGAAATTACTCGCGATGAGGGGGCGCTTCGCCACCTTCGCCGAGGCTGTCTTCTGTCGTGTCCATTTCTGCCGATCCAGACGGAACGTGACATGAACTTTGACCAGCGAGCCGAAAATCTGATTGAAGTAAAGGAGGAAGGGATAGAATACGGATACCCTTGGCCGCGACGCCAAAAGAGACAGGGTGAGCACATACCGCGATGCCAGAATCCACAGAGCATAGAGGAGGAGCGCATAGCCGCTGATGAAGATTCCGGCGAGCAGAGCGATCACAAATCCGACAAGAGACGTCCACATCGACATCCGCTGATCAAGAATCGCCCACCACGTAAACAGCCCGATTTTCCGTGGACCGAGCGCGAGAGCCCGCGAGTTTGTGCGCAGCATGTTGCCGAACCAGCGCACCATCAGCATCGCGGCCGCAGAGATGAAGCTCTCGGATGGAGGATCCTCGACGGTCAGAACGACGACATCGGGCACATAGAGCATCTTATAGCCATTCCGAAGTAGCCAGAACCAGCTTGACTTGTCATCGCCCGTCAGGAACTTGAACCGGCCAAGGCGCCAGTGATCGATATAGTCGAGCTCGACCTGGCGTATGAATTCGGGGTTACAGATGATGCTCGCGCGAAACATTGCCATGCGGCCTGTCAAGGTCAGAACGCGTTCCGACAATCCGACCGACGACATCAGAGTATGGCGCTGAGCAAAGCGGAGAGAATACCATTCCTGAAAGATGCGGCGGCCACGGACCTCGCTCAGTTCATCCGTCGTCAGGGCTCCGACTTGAGGATCGAGCTGGAAGAACCCTGCACATTTCCGCACCAGATCGGACGGAACAATGCTGTCTCCATCAATGACGGCGACGACGTCATCGTCGGCAGGAGCACGACGGGCGATCGCTCTGAATCCGTAGGCAAGAGCATCCCGTTTTCCTGTCCCTGCAATTCTCACCATCACAAGATCGACGTTGCCGGTATCGCCGCAAACTATCCGGAACAAGCTTTTGATGAGCCGCTGATCGCCGGCCTCCACCACTGAAGCAACGACCGTCGCTCTTCCGGGCGCCGCCAGCGCGGCCTCGAAGACGGCGCGATAGACACGCGCGGTGACTGTGCTGTCGATCCGAAATGTCGTCACCAGCAGAAAGGCATTAGGAGGCGCCTGGGCTACCGCCGCGTCTGCGGCCTCCCGCATTCGCGGGAAGCGCACTTTACGGAAGATGAGGGCACGGACGAAGTGCAGGAAGCCCCATCCATAGCGCCAGATGGCCAGGAACCCGATGGTTCCGATCATCCCGGCGCTCACGGCACTATAGGCCTGGGATGGGAGCGCAGCAGCGAATGCTGCTACGGCCACCACATAAAGCACATGTGCCCCCACCGACTCCGACAGCCGGGCGCCGCCGCTACCAGCAGATTCCTTGATAAAGGTCACCGGAACACCTTGTCTGGTCGATGCGCACGAGATCGATGAGCGGCCTATCGTCATTCAAGGCTGCCATGAGCCGCTTGGCTTCATCACGATTGCCGAGAACGAAGGCTTCCGCGTGATCGATGACTTCGTTGATATCAGCAGTCAGAAGGGAGGTAAGGTGAGGAAGATGCGCTTTGACGAACTGGAGGTTGGCTCCGGTCAGCTTCGAGACCTGGATGTTCGGATCGTAGATGCGAATATCGTAGCCGCGCCCGTAAAGACGCTCTGCAAGCTCGACTAATGGACTTTCCCGCAAGTCATCCGTTTCAGGCTTGAAGCTTAAGCCAATGATGCCGATCCGGCGTTTTCCGGTAGCAGCGACCATCGAGTATGCACGCCGCAATTGCTCTTCGTTCGCCTCCATCGTGGCGTCGAGAATGGGTGTGGGCACGTCCAGCTTGCGCGCTGCGAAGCGCAAAGCCCTCAGGTCCTTGGGAAGGCATGATCCGCCGAATGCAAATCCCGGCTTCAGGTAAGCCTTGGAGATATTCAGCCGCGTGTCTGCGCACAGAACCTCCATAACCGCATGGCCGTCAATTCCAGCTTCCTTACAGATGTTGCCGATCTCGTTCGCAAAGCTGATCTTGAGAGCATGCCATGCGTTGTTCGTGTACTTGACGGCTTCCGCCGTACGAATAGAGACGATCCTCGGTTCGACTTTGAAGATCTTATGTAGCTCGAGCAGACGTTCGACCGTCGGCTGATCGTGACGCCCGAAGATGATCGCACCTGGATCATAGTAATCGGCGATGGCAGTACTTTCCCGCAGGAACTCTGGGTAATAGGCAATGCCGAAGCCCACGCCGGCCTGACGCCCTGAAGCACGCTCAATTGCCGGTAGAACAATGCTCTCCATCGTGCCTGGCAGGATGGTCGACCGCATGACGACGGAGTGAAAAGCGTTCTTCTCTCGAATGGCCGCGCCGATCTGCTCAGCGGCAGCGCTCACATAGGCCGTGTCGAGAGAGCCGTTCGAGCGCGAGGGCGTTCCGACGCATACGAAAGATAGATCCGTCCCTTGAATAGCCTCGCGCACATCGCTTGTCGCCATCAGGCGCTTGCTGCGGATACCCCCTTGGATCAGGTCTCCCAATCCAGGTTCGACGATCGGGCTAATGCCTTCGTTGAGAGGGCCGACTTTCTGAGGATTTGGATCAACTGCAATGACGTTATGGCCATCATTGGCTAAGCATGCCGCGGAAACGGCGCCGACATAGCCAATTCCAAAAACACTAATTTGCATTAGGCTGTTCCTGCTGAATAACAGTGGAAGCGAGGCGCGAATTCTGAAAAGCGCCGGATACAGCCCAATTAAATACTACTGCTTCACCTAAAGTCGTTCCACTATTTCGGCTTGCGAGATACCCCCTAGGGACTAAACAAAGCATTACTACTTTCAAAAGCGAGCTTTAACTCATAAGAGCGTGGAATACCCCTTGCTTAATGATCCCTTCGCTCGGAGCTATTCTTACTTCTGATGCGGCGTAAGACTCGGGTTGGAATCTGGTATTTTGATCAAGTTGTCGCCGTTCGCACATGAGTATCTGCTGATCTCTACTCGCTTGCGTGAAATATTTGACGCAGTTCGTTGGGCACGACAATTATTCACCAGTCCGCCCCCTGCTTTCATGCCAAAAGCTGAACCGGATAAGTCAGCTACATTGACCTTCTGAACCTCAGCAATTTCTTGCAAAGCAATAAGAATCGATAATCTGCACGCACTTCCATACCGCCGTATCACTACCTCTTTGGGAGAGCGGCAACTGCATCTCTGAAGGATGGTGTCTGCAAGGCATCTGCCAAACAGCTTACGCTTAAGGCGCTATTGCCATGAGTGGCATCTTGGCGAGATGCATCGCATTGGTAGCTGCTCGACAGGTCCTTACAGCCAAGCTGACGTCCAATTGCCACGATTGGTGACGAGAAATTTCCTCAAACAAGGGGACCTTCATGATTTCTCGTCTTGTTCTCGCGTGTGCGGCGATCGCTTGCACCTTGCCTGCACTGGCATCCGAACGAGCCCAAATTGATGCACTTGTTGCGCAACACGCCAGGGCTCATGGCATTCCTGAAACATTGATACACCGCGTCATTAAACGCGAGAGCGGCTACAATCCACGGGCCTCCAGTCGGGGCAATTTCGGTCTCATGCAGATCCGCTATGCTACAGCGCGCGGCATGGGCTACAGAGGAACGGTCTCAGGACTTCTTGATGCCAATACCAATCTGACGTACGCAGTCCCTTATCTGGCGAACGCCTACAACGTCGCAGGCGGCAATCCGGATCGCGCAGTCGCACTTTATGCCGGCGGCTATTACTACGAAGCCAAGCGCAAGGGCTTATTGCACACTCTCAGAACAGGCACCAGCGACCCCATAGCGACCGGTTCAGTATCCGCGTCCGCCGCATTCACATCGTCCAGCGCGCGCTAGTCCGCTGCTACGACAACGTCAGTCCTGAACCATCAGAATCGTCGCACGGACCCTTAAGGATTGTGCGATATTGACGATGCGGGATTCTTCGAAAATCAGATCAGGCAGTTCCGTGTCAATGCATTTCCGGCTAATCGCCTGCATGCTGGGCAGCGCAAGGGAACGACACTCTCCTTCTGCATTTCCAGGTCAAGATAATGACTTAAACCAGTCGAACGAATGCAGACACGTGTGAGTTGATTCACGATGCCTGATCTGTCGAATATCGTGTTCCTTGATTTCGAGGCCTCCTCTCTCGGCAAACAGGGCTATCCAATCGAGGTTGCCTGGGTTTTCGCGAGTGGCGAGGAGGAGAGCTATCTCATCAGGCCCGCTGCATCCTGGACCGATTGGGATGTCAAAGCGGGAAGAATTCACGGCATTTCCAGAGAGCAGCTGAGAGCCAAGGGAACATCGCTCGAAGATGTCGCTCAACGCATGGTATCGGTTCTGGCAGGGCGTACCCTCTATGCGACGGCGCCATCATGGGATGGAAAGTGGCTGAGCAAGCTCCTGCGCACAGCAGGATTGCCGCGCCACGCGCTACGTCTTGAGGATACCGAAATGGCTCATAGAAGGATCATGCGTGACATGTTGCGGGACGCTCACATTCCAGCCGATCTTCATCGCACACTCATGCGGGACATTCTTGTGCAGGCCCAACGCGGCTATGAGGAACGTGGGCCTGCGGTACACCGTGCCCTCGCAGATGCGCAACGAGAGCGTTGTCTTTGGCTCGACATCCGCCGTCGCGCAGAAGAGATCGCGGCACAATACCGACAGGACGTCGTTCAAGCTCCCGCACCAGCAGGCCAAACAAGTTAGCTGATCTCAGCCGCTTAGTAGCCGTCCGGCAATCCGGATGCGATATCCTGATCGGGACGAGTCAGGACATCGATCCGACGACCGTCAGGCAGTTGAATGGTTCGCAGTCGCATCACCTGAAGACCCGCGTCCAGCCCTTCCTGAACCGATCCGTAACGCATAACCCGTGCACGCCGTTCAATGGCGCTACGAGGCTGTGCCTGCGACACCTGCGTGCCGGTTGCGCGCCGGCGCACAACTTGCCCTTCCCTCCTCTGGCGTCCAGACGAGCTAGTCTGCTGAGAGGAAGCGCGCGTCTTGCGCTCAACAACTGGTTTCTGCTTCGTTTGATCGTCGGTTGCTGTTTTCTGCGATGCGGTCTCGTCAGCCGGCTGAGAGTCAGCAGCCTTGGCCTCTGTCGGATATGAGACGGGGGAAGGAGCCGAATTGGGACCGGCGGCTTGAGCGGGCGGTGTCGCGGGAAGGGCCGACGGTACTGACACTGGCGCCTGGGTCTTGGTGTCGGACTCGGGCGGAGGGTCAACCCAGGGGCGTCCCGCTTGGGCAAGAGCCGCCAAGGGACTTCCCAAAACTCCCACAAGCGAGGCAGTCACCAGCCAACGTACTGAAAATCCTGCCATGACATGCCTCCAGATCATTCCATGAGGGAACGCTCCTCCTGCCATGGGCGGTTCCATTGCGCCGGCGCCGCATGGCCAACAAAGGAACTAAAGCACTGGAACCAAAGTCAATTTTGCATAGTCGACGGTGACGCGGCTTCAATGCTCATTGTTGGAAGATGTGGGTGCAGCCGCTTCCGCTTCAACGGCTCGGATATCGAGATCAGCCAATTGTGAAAGCAGCAAGCAACGACGGGATCCAGTCCAACCCCTTGCGCAAGCTCGGCAATAACCAAAATAAGGTCATGACATTATAGGAAGAGCTTCATGGACTACATATTGGCATTGACCGCGGATCCGGCGGCCTGGGCTGCCCTGGCCACGCTTGTCGTGATGGAAGTCGTGCTCGGGATCGATAACCTGATCTTCATCTCGATCCTGACCAACAAGCTGCCCGCCCATCAGCAAACGAAGGCCCGGCGCATCGGTATCGGTCTTGCCCTTATCCTTCGCTTGGGTCTGCTTGGAACCATTGCGATCATCGTCCAGCTCACAGAGCCCATCTTTACCGCTTTCGGCCATGGTTTCTCCTGGCGTGACCTGATTCTGGTTGCAGGTGGTCTGTTCCTGGTCTGGAAAGCGACCAAGGAGATCCACCACAATGTCGATCCCGATCATGGACCTGACCTCTTTGAAAGCGGAAAGGCTCAGATGAGCTTTGCCTCAGCGATCGTGCAGATCCTGCTCTTAGACCTGGTCTTTTCTATCGACAGCATCATCACGGCCGTCGGCATGACGGATCATGTACCGATCATGGTCGTGGCTGTCGTGGCCGCCGTAACCGTCATGCTTCTGGCCGCGGATCCCCTCGCCCGCTTCATCCAGGCCAATCCGTCGATCATCATGTTGGCTCTGGGCTTCCTGCTCATGATCGGCATGGTTCTGATCGCGGAAGGTTTCGGAGCCCATGTGCCGAAGGGCTACATCTACGCCGCGATGGCATTTTCGGCCTTGATCGAGGCGCTGAACATGCTCTCGAGGCGAGGCAAGAAAACACGATAAACCTCGAACCAATCGGGCGCAGTCGACAAAATCTCGACTGCGCCCGAGGTTTTTTCGCAAATCAGAGCGACCTACTCACCCGAGAAAGAAGCGGCAACCTTCAAACAAAGAACATACGCCTCACGAGACTGATCTATGTTAATAATCGATACAGATATTGCAACGTTATCTCGCGTAAAGCAGCACTGTGAAGCTTGAAGGCCAATCTTGTTAGAGCAATTGCCTATCAAATAGTTTCACACTCCCGCGTTGTAACAATCTATTAGGATCGTCTATAGAATATATTCTAACGAGATTTGTGCAGCGCCGAATGAAACGTCTGTTCTCAGAAGTCTACTTACACCTGATTGCAGGCGTGATCGCCCTGGGCATCCTCGGGATTTCGGCGCATACGCTTTGGATGGATCGCCAGAATACATGGCATGAGGCTGAAAAATCCTCGCGAAATGTGCTGACCACCATCGCGCGCGATCTCGACGGCAACCTCGAGCTGCTCGATCTGTCGCTGAAGGGAGCAATGGAGGGGCTGAGATATCTCGGCGTTCAACAACTCCCTCCAGACCTTCAATACCGGATGCTCTTTGATCGCGCCGCCTCGGCCTCCTTCATGGGAACGCTGCTGGTCGTGGATCAGGACGGTAATCTCATCGCCGATGCCGGTCCTGTCATCGCCTCGCGGTCTCTCAATGTTTCGGATCGCGAGTATTTCGTCGCGCACAAAGAGAACAACCACATCGGTCTGTATGTCAGCCGCCCCTTCGCGAGCAGAACACGGAGTGGCGACCTCAGCATCGGATTCAGCCGGAGGTTATCGGATTCAGCCGGACGCTTTGCTGGGGTTGTGATGGGATCGATGCCCCTGGCCACCATCAATCAACGGTTCGACAATCTGATCCTCGGCCAGCAAGGAGCCATCAATCTCTTCCGCTATGATGGCACCCTGCTGACGCGCTACCCTTATGATGCGAGCCAGATTAATCAGGACCTGGGTACCTCTCCGCATGTCCAGCGCCTCCTCCAGGCGAAATCCGGCACCTTCGACTCGATCTCGCCGATCGATGGCGTTCGCCGCATCATCTCCTTCGAACGGTTGAACAAGTATCCGCTCGTTCTCACCGTTGCTCTCTCCGTTGATGAGATCTTTTCGGCCTGGCAACGAAAGGCTCTCGTCCTCAGCCTTGCGACACTCGCGCTGTGTTGCGCCGTCGTCGGACTCACGTATCTGTTTCAGCGTGAATTGAAACGCCGCACGAGAGCGGAAACCAAGCTCCGGCGCATTGCGCGAACCGATGACCTGACGAGGCTGCCGAACCGTCGTGCCTTCCGCGAAACCTTCGAGCGTGAGTGGCGTCAAGCCATTCGTTCCGGCTCAGTCCTGTCGCTTCTTTTTGTCGATGCAGACTATTTCAAGAGCTTTAACGACCGCTATGGTCATGGGCGAGGCGATGAAGTTCTCCGGGGGATCGCCAGCACGCTCGAGACCAATATCCGCCGCCCTCGCGATGTCGCAGCTCGATATGGCGGAGAGGAATTTGCCATTGTCCTGCCCGAGACGGATCTTGCCGGCGCTCGGTTGATTGCCGAGAACATTCGCCAAACCATCATCGCCATGGGCATCGCGCATGAAGGCAGCCCGTATCAGATGGTGACGGCCAGCATAGGGATCGCCTCAGTCCAGCCGTCGCGCGGAAGCGAACGGGCCACTTTCCTCGATGCTGCGGACCAGGCGCTCTATCAGGCGAAAGCGGCAGGCCGGAACTGCGTGCGCAGTCCGGAGGACGGAGCCAAATTTCAGGGTACACTTCTCCCGCATGAAGCGGCCTGATCCGCGCTTAAGGGAAGTGTTGGTCGTCTCAGAGGCGACCGCGGCAAGTCCTAAAGACGAACCAAATTACAGTTGCTCCCCGACTGCATCCGAGCATGGCTCCGGGCACGTCGCCGTGCGGACCGCACGTACATTTTATCTTGGAAAGGGATGGTAGCGGAGGAGGGATTTGAACCCCCGACACAAGGATTATGATTCCTCTGCTCTGACCAACTGAGCTACTCCGCCCCGGGAAGCGGGGCTTAGCCCCGCGTCAGGCATGGGCGATATAGGGAAGGTTGCCCCCCAGTGTCAAGAAAGACGCGCGCCTAAGCTGCGGATTTGTGAAAGCCGTCCTTTGATAGGCTCCGAAAGTTCCAGCCCGCAGATCCGTCAGCCCTTCGGCTTCATGCGCCAGAGCTGAAAGCCATCGGTCGAAATCGCGTGTTCGATGGTCTTGCGGGAGAACTTGTGCGGCGGGGCCTCGCGGGAGCCCAGCGTGCCGGTCAGCCCCCAGGGCGCATATTTGGCCGGAAGCTTGCTGCCTGCCTCATCGCCCGCAAATGCATGCAGGTCGTCCTTGGCTTGGGAAGTGAACATGAAGAGGCGCATGGGAATGGCTTTCGTGCTGAACAGGTCGCCGCTCCCATGCAAATAGGGCCCGAGCCCCGAAAGTCACCTCGGTCTCAAGCCCCCTGCCAGTATGGCGGCCCTCAGGCCTTCTTCCTGATTCTCATCAGCTTGAAGAACCCAACCGGGAACAGGGACCGCAGTTCCACGACCTCCATGCGGCCGGTCCCGCGCGCCCAATCCTCGACACGGGCCGCCTTGAAGGCCGAGCTCCAGCCGATGGCTTTGACGACGGGTGAGGCCAGCTCCTCCAGGGCCGCGATCGGGCCCGAAGGCTGGCCCCAATGGTTGGCGAGCACGATCTCGCCGCCCGGCTTCAGCACGCGCATGAACTCGCTGAGGGCCGTCTCGGGCTCCGGCACGAGGGTGATGATGAACTGGGCCGTGACGGCATCGAAGCTCTCATCCGGAAAGCCGAGATGGGTGACGTCCATCACCTGCAGGCTCTTCACGTGACTGAGGCCCCTTTTCTCGACCTTGTCCTGGGCGCGGCGGAGCATGTCCTTGGAGAGATCGACCCCGTAAACCTCGGCATGCCTGGGGTAGTAGCCGAGGGACAATCCCGTGCCGACACCCGCCTCCAGCACCTTGGGACCGCAGGCGACGGCGGCATCCACGGCCGCACGAGCCGCCGGCTCGGTCAGCTTGTCGTAGACGAGGTCGTAGATCGGAGCCCAACGCGCATAGGCCTTGCGCATCAGGACGGTGGTCGCTCCATCCGTCATAAACTATCCCTAGGTAAGCACCTCAGGCCGCGGCGGGTGCGGCTTCGGCTAGCGTGCGAGCAATGGTACCCCCGCCAAGCACACGTGCCCGGGGAGCATCGCTCTCATAGATGACACAAGCTTGACCGGGAGACACCCCATCTTCGGCCGAAAACAGCTCGACCGTCGTGTGAGTTCCTGTGGATCTCAGCGTGGCCGGACGCGGCTCGCGGGTGGAGCGGACGCGCACAGCCACCTCCATCCCCTTCTCGCCCAAGGCTTCGAGGGGCACGTCACCGAGCCAGTTCATGTCCGTCACGCGGATCAGACGGGTGGCCAGAGCCTCGCGGGGACCGACCACCACCCGGGCCTCCTTGGCCTCAAGTCGCACGACATAGAGCGGCTCGCCGACGGAGAGGCCGAGCCCCTTCCGCTGCCCTACCGTGTAATGGATGATGCCCTCGTGGCGGCCGAGCACGCGGCCATCCACATGAACGATCTCGCCGCCCTGCACGGCACCGGGCTTCAAGCGCTCGATCACGTCGCTGTAGCGGCCCTGCGTCACAAAACAGATGTCCTGGCTGTCGGCCTTCTCCGCCACGGTAAGACCGAATTCGCGCGCCAGCTCGCGGGTCTTCTCCTTGGGCAACTCGCCTAAGGGGAAGCGCAGAAGGTCGAGCTGCTCCGGGGTGGTGGCATAAAGAAAATAGCTCTGGTCCCGGTCCGGATCGGCTGCCCGGTGGAGCGCACGGCGCCCGTCTGACAGGGCGCGGCTTGCCACGTAATGGCCCGTGGCAAGCACATCGGCGCCGAGCTCCCTGGCAGTCTCCAGGAGATCACGGAATTTGATGGAGCGGTTGCACTCGACGCAGGGGATCGGCGTCTCGCCCGCCAGATAGCTCTGGGTGAAGCGGTCGATCACAGCCTCGCGGAAGCGGGCCTCATAGTCGAGCACGTAATGGGGGATGCCGATGGCCTCCGCCACCCGGCGGGCATCGTAGATGTCCTGGCCGGCGCAGCAGGCGCCCTTGCGGTGAGCGGCGGCGCCATGGTCGTAGAGCTGGAGCGTGATGCCGAGGACGTCGTAACCCTCGCGCTTGAGCAGGGCTGCGACGACCGACGAATCCACGCCGCCGGACATCGCAACCACGACGCGGGTCTTCGAGGGATCGGTGGGAAGGTCTAGCGAATTGAGCATGTTTCCATCCAGAGGCGCCGTTCAAGGCGGCGCACGGGAGGGGTTTCAAAGCCCTTCTATAGCGCATCGTGCGGAAAAGTGGACCCGGTTTTCACTGGCGTGGCCCTTCGGGTCGCTGACGCGGCCCTCTGGGTCCGCACAGAACGATGGGCCAGCTCAAAGGATGAGCATCGGAATGGATCCCAAAAGTGCAAGTCCATTTTTGGGTCCGATGTTCTTGCGCCACAATTCTTAAAGGGAAAGTGTGCGGTAATAAGCCAACGTTAACGTTTATGGCTAAGCTTAGGCATTCTCGTAACCACCTGATGGGCTTAGGAAAACATTAAGTCCCGTCGCGTAGGTTCGAGCCTGTCAAAGGTCGTTGAATTTTTGTGTGAGCGTATCATGACCGAACCCCACCGCCCAAGGGTCAAGTATGTCATTGGGCCCGATGGCAGTCCCCTGACGATTGCCGACCTTCCCCCCTCCGGCACCCGCCGCTGGGTTATCCGTCGCAAAGCCGAGGTTGTCGCTGCTGTCCGCGGCGGACTGCTGAGCCTCGAAGAAGCCTGTCAGCGCTACACGCTGACCACCGAGGAATTTTTAAGCTGGCAGATGTCCATCGATCAGCATGGACTGGCCGGCCTGCGCACCACGCGTATTCAGCAATACCGGCAATAAGCACGTCCGAGAGTTCGCAATGAAAAAGGCGCTGCTCATCCGAGCCAGCGCCTTTTTCATTAGCCGGAAGCTAGGCCGTTAAGACCTTTCTAACCATACAATGAGCATAAACTCCTGAATCACTTCCCTTAAGGCAGGCTCACATCGTGCTTGGCATCCCGGTTTCGTTGGAACAGCAAGCTTCATGCCACGCGAATGCAGGTTCGGAGCCCCCTCCTGAAGCGGAACAGACCGTTGATGCCTTGAGGCGAATCCTGGTGGGGCGCACCATCGCCGATGTGGAGCGCCACCTGATCCTCGACACCCTCGCCTATTGCTTCGGCAACCGGACGCACGCCGCGCGGATCCTCGGCATCTCGATCCGGACCCTGCGCAACAAGCTGAACGAGTACATGGAGGCGGGTATCGTGGTGCCGGAGCCGGGGCAGAGGTCCACGGCCGTGGCTTAAGGACGGTTCGCGCTTTATCGCTTCCGCAGCCAGAGGCTGGTCTCGTGCGCGCCGGAGACCAGCGGCAGTTCGGACAGGATACCCCGTGACAGGGCCGAGCTGACGTCTCTCACCACATAATGGCTCGCGAAGACGAGCTCGTAACCACCGCCCTGCAGGAGCGCACCGGCGAGCAGTTGTTCGTTGTACCCGCGCCAGTCCCAGATTTCCGGGTAAGCATAGGGCAGCGTGATGTCGTGAACATGGACCAGCGTCCCGCTGGCAAGGCGCGGCAGCACGTCGAGGAAGAGGCGATCCACATCGGTGCCGGGCATGGCGATGTGGCTGGAATCGATGAAGAGAATGTCCCTGGCTTCAAGCGCCTCGAACACGGCCGGGTCCGCCTCCCGCAGGAGAGCCTGCCGATGCTCCACATTGAGCTTCTTTAACGTAGCCCGGGGAGCGGGATCGATGCAGGTGATCCGGGTGGACAACTCCTCGTCCAGCACCGCCTGGGCCATGAAACGCGTCGAGTGACCGGAGCCGATTTCCACGATCCGCCGCGGCTTCTCCCGGCGAGAGATGGCATAAGCGGCAGCCGCATCGAGACGGGGAAACCAGCTTTGATCGAAGCGTGCCGGTCCCCTGCCCTGCAGGATGGAACGCAGATCGTCCGCATGGCTCTCGATAGCCTCCAGCACCCCGGAAAAACGCGGCCACGCTGCCTCGAACAACGGACGCAGCGCCGGGTAATCCTGCGGCTCGACGCTCTCGGCATAGCGATAGGGAATGAAGAAGCCGAGCTGCTTGACGCCAAGCAGCGTCGAGAGGCCGAAGCGCAGCCGTCGCCAGGAATGGGTCATTGATCGGAGGAGGACAGGGGCGGTGGCGGCACGGATCCGTCCGCGGCCGCTATCCGGCCGCGCCAGGCCTGCGCCAGTCGTGCTCGCTCGAACATCAGGACGACAACGAGCGAGAGGCCGAAGGGGATCAGGAGGTAGAAGAGCCGGAAGATGATCAGCGCCGCCAGCACGTCCGCCTTAGGGATGTCCGGCATGGCCGTGAGGAAGACGAGCTCGAACACGCCTAGCCCTCCGGGAGCGTGGCTGACGAGCGCAGCCGAGAACGACGCCAGGAAGACGGCAAGCACGATAATGAAGCTAGGCTCGAGATGGGCCGGGAGCACGAAATAGATGATGCCGGCGGCTCCCAGAAGCTCGAGCGGGGCGGCAATCAACTGGCGCGTCATGACGGCAGGACGGGGATATTCCAGCTTGGCCTTGCGGATGACGAGCGGCGGGAGATGCAGGATGGAACCGACCACATAAAGCGCAACGAAGCCGAGAAGCAGGAAGCCGACGACGCGGGCAGTCGCCGGATTGGTGAGCATCGACGGCATAAGGTCTTCGAGACGGTGCAGCAGGGTCGGATCGGCGACCAGTACGACCCCGCCGAGGAGAATGGTGCCGAGGCCGAAGGTGAAGGAACACAAGGCCACCAGCACGGCGATCTGGGGAGCGCCCAGGCCTTTCGAGGTGTAAGCCCGGTAGCGCACGACGGCACCGGAGAAGACCGAGGCGCCGATGTTATGGGACAGGGCATAGGTCGTGAACGAGGTGATCGACACGAACAACCACGAAATATGGCGTACGCCCAAGTGCAGCAGGGCGATCCGGTCGTACCAAGCGAGCGCAGCGTAGGCGACGAGGGTGGAGAGCGCCGCCAGGGCATAGCGCTGAGGCGGAACGGCCGTCAGACTATCCCAGACATCGTCGAGGGACATGCCACGCAGCTCACGATAAAGAAGCCAGCCTGACACGACGACTGCCAGCAGCCCGATCACGGGCCAAATGAACTCACGCACATTCTTCATCGAGCCGGCAGAACTCCCTCATCGGTCTCCTCTGTGCCCACAATCCCTTTGCTCCGCAAGGGGATTATGCCTTGCTGCGGCATGACATAAGGTCCAATGCTGGCACCGGTCTGAAGGGATAGAGGCCGAGCAATTTTCGTGGAGGATGCCGGGCCGGTTGGAAGCGCTGCCGGAAGAAGCGTGACGTTGGGAGGCAATGCCCTTATCAAGCATTACTTCTCCTATCTTTTACGGCTTTGCAAAAGGCATCGGCATATGACAACGGAACCGGCAATGGCTCTCAACCTCGACGGCTATACGGACCTGCCGCCGGGCAAGATCGCAACCATCGTCACCTATCTGGAGATGCGCGAGCGCCCCGCCCTCTCACCGTTCCAAAAGCCAGATAGCTGGAGCCTTCAGCGCATCGACCAGGACCATCGACGCTACCGGGCATTGTTTAGGACGATCGGCGAGCCCTGGCTCTGGTTCAGCCGGGCGGTGATGCCCGACGACAAGCTCGCGACCATCCTCGACGATCCCAAGGTCGAGGCCTACGCCCTGCACGACGGCAGCAGTGATGTCGGCCTGCTCGAACTCGACTTCCGACCCGAGGGAGAGGTCGAGCTGGCCTTCCTCGGCCTCATTCCCGGGTTCATCGGCCAGGGGGCGGGACGTTTCCTGATAAACGAAGCGATCGGCCGTGCCTTTGCCCAGCCGATCGAGCGCTTCTTCGTCCATACCTGCACGCTCGATTCCCCGAGCGCCCTCGCCTTCTATATACGCTCGGGCTTCACGCCCTATCGGCGTGCCATTGAGGTAGCGGACGATCCGCGCCTCCTCGGATTTCTTCCGGTGGAGGCGGCACCCCATGTTCCGGTCCTGGGATCGCGGAAATAAGAAAGGGCGCGTCCGGTCAGGATGCACCCTTTCAAGAAACCCTCTTTGCGCGGAAGATCAGGCGGTTGCGCGAATGGCGCGCGCCTGTCCGGCCTGGCTGATGGCGGCATCCAGGCTCCGCTCGCGGTCTTCCAGGCTTTCGGCCTTCTTCAGTTCCTCGAAGGCTTCGCCAAGTTCGGCCTTCGCATCGTCGAGCTGGATGTGCAGGTTCTGAGCCGAAAGGCGAAGATTATCCCGACGCTGGGCTGCGGCGCGCGCGTAGGTTGGATAGGCAAAGTGGTTCGGGTCGGCGATGCCGGCCTTCTGCTCTTCTGCCGCGATTTCCCGGTCAAGGTCAGCCGCCATGCGGTCGAACTCGGCGATCATCATCTCGATCTGCGCCACGCGACGACGCTTCTCGTCAACCTGAAAGCGCTTGAGGCGGATGAGCGTATCCCGCGACTTCATCTTGATTCAACTCCACACGTCGCTGTTTCACTGCATCTCACGGATCGCTCAGTTACCCGCCAGACATGCGCACCTTCGCCGACGGAAGTTGAGCTTTCCTTACCGGCTGCGACAAAAAATTTCCTATCCCCTTCGGTCCCCTAGGATATGTCCTGTCCCGGGACCACCGCCTTCGGAGCTCGTAAACCTTTCGTTTACCGATTTCGTTAACACTGCCTCGGTCACGGGCACGGTCTCCTCGGATCCGAGTCCGGACTCAGTTGAAACGCTTACGGAATAAGCTTTTGGGATGGAGTAAGGCGGTTCCCTATGGTTACCCAGAATCCACAGGATAATTGCCTTCAGCGGATGATCCGGCTGTCAAGCTCGTTAAGCGCTTGCATCACAGAATCAGGGTTTGTTAACCATTCTGAATTAGCGTTTCGAATCAGTTCAAAAGAGCATCCGTCGCAGGCCTGGCGGCGGATGGGCAGCCAACCGCTGCTCACAAGCTCAAGGGCAAGGGCTGGGGATTGAACATGCGCGTACTTCTGATCGAAGACGACAGCGCGACTGCGCAAAGCATCGAACTGATGCTGAAGTCCGAGAACTTTAACATCTACACGACGGATCTCGGAGAAGAGGGCATCGACCTCGGCAAACTCTACGATTACGACATCATCCTTCTCGACCTGAACCTCCCCGATATGTCGGGCTACGAGGTTCTGCGGACGCTTCGCGTCGCGAAGGTGAAGACGCCGATCCTGATCCTCTCCGGCATGGCCGGCATCGAGGACAAGGTGAAGGGCCTCGGCTTCGGCGCCGACGATTACCTCACCAAGCCGTTCCACAAGGACGAGATGGTGGCCCGCATTCATGCGATCGTCCGCCGCTCGAAGGGCCACGCCCAGTCGGTGATCACCACCGGCGATCTGATCGTCAACCTCGACACCAAGACGGTCGAAGTCGGCGGCGCCCGCGTGCACCTGACCGGCAAGGAATACCAGATGCTGGAACTCCTCTCTCTTCGTAAGGGCACGACCCTAACGAAAGAGATGTTCCTCAATCATCTCTATGGCGGCATGGATGAGCCGGAGCTGAAGATCATCGATGTCTTCATCTGCAAGTTGCGCAAGAAGCTCGCCAATGCTTCGCAGGGCCGCAACTATATCGAAACCGTCTGGGGCCGTGGCTACGTGCTGCGTGAGCCGAACGAAGCGGAAGAGCGCATCGCGATCTGACGCGAGCGACAACGGAAACGAAAAAGCCCGGCGCTTCGCCGGGCTTTTCTTTTGCAACGCTAGCGCATCGTGCGGACCCAAAAGTGGACCCACTTTTGGGTCCGATGCTCTAAGAGGGAAGCCGCGACAGCCTTAAACCGTAGCAGCCTTGATCGTCACCTCGTCGCCTTCGATGCTGAAGGCGACGCCCATGTTGGAAGCGCGGGCGACCATGCCGGCATAGAAGATCTGGATGCCGTGGGCATCGACCGTGCCGGACTCCGAATTGCCGGCGAGCAGCGCCTCAGAATGCGCAGGAATGCGGGCATTCAGCCCCTTCGAGACGATCGTGAAGGCACAATTCTCCGCCTCTCCCGTCACGGTCACGGCAATCGAACCGCCCCGCGGAATGGCGGTGGTGGCGATCATGACCAGATTGAGAAGAAGCTTCACCCGGTTCTTCGGGAACAGGAGCCGCGGCGACGACCAGGAAAAGGAGACCTTGTCGTCCAGAAAGAGCCCGCGGGCCACCTGCTCGGCATCGCCGAGATCGATGGAGGCTCCGGCCGATCCGGCGGCCCCGAAGGCAAGGCGCGCGAACTGCAGCCGGGCCGAGGCCTGCTTGGCGCTTTTCTGGATCAGGTCGAGCGCGAAGTCGCGCATAGAGGCATCGCTGTCGTCCTCCAGCACCTCGAGTCCGTTGACGATCGCGCCCACCGGCGAAATCACGTCGTGGCAGACGCGCGAGCAGAGGAGAGCGGCGAGGTCGAGCGAATCGAGCGAGATCGTGGCCATGAGGGCTCCGGGGGCACCGTAATATCAGCTATATGTTCATGAAATCGAGATTTCGACGCGTACCCATACAGCCAAACAGGAAAGAGAACGTGAACCCGGATACCCGGCTACGAGTTCTTTGGGAAGCGGGCAAAAAGAGATCGACAGTTCTTAAGCGAACGGGCACAAAGCCATGATGCGCTTCGATGGTCAAAACCTCGACGAGATCGCCCGGAAGCTCGCTCATATCGCCTGGGAGGCGGGTCGCGTCCTGCGCGGCATGGAAAGCGCTTTTCTGGACAAGCGGATCAAGGACGACGGAACGCCGACAACGGCAGCCGATCTCGCCGCCGAAGAGCTTATCATCAAGCGCCTGGAAGAGGCTTGGACCGGTGTGCCGGTGGTGGCAGAGGAAACCTGTAGCTCCACACATACGGACGATTACTTCTTTCTGGTCGATCCGCTCGACGGCACGGGAGATTTCATCCACGGCACCGGCGAATACAGCGTCAACATCGCCCTGATCCGCGGCAACAGACCCGTGGCGGCTGTCGTGGCCGCTCCGGCCATGGGGTCGATCTGGATGGCGGGCGAGACAGCCTGGAAAAGCCCCCTCCCCAACATGGCAGAGACGGTTTTCGACTGGCGCGAAGCGAAGGTGCGGCCTGCCCCCGAAAAGGACCTCGTGGCGCTCGTAAGCCGCCGTCACGGGGACGTCGCCACGGAAGCCTGCCTTTCGGTTCTGTCGATCGGCACGCGGCGGATGACCTCATCCGCCCTGAAATTCTGCCTCATCGCCTCCGGCGAAGCCGATGTCTATGTGCGCTGCGGCCCGACCATGGAATGGGACACGGCGGCGGGTGACCATATTCTCACCCGTGCCGGCGGCAGTGTCGTCGGTCCGGGCGGAGCCCCCCTGACCTATGGCCACGAGGACAGAGGCTATCGGAATGGCCCCTTCGCGGCCATCGGCGATATCGCCCTCGCGCCGCGCCTCGACCTGCCCGTTTCAGTCTCGGCCGCCTGAAACTCCATCGTCAGTATCAGGTCTTCGCTGGGATCTTTCGGCGCAGATGATGAATCTCGCGTTCCGGACAGGCTTTCCGTACAGAGATTGTTAGGGTTGATGATCTTAAGGTTCGAACCTCGATAGCAGCCTTCCGTCCTGAAGAGGCCGGATTGTCCCCTGTCTCATGCGAGGAGATAGCCCATGCGCTCCCGGTCCAAGATCCTTGCGGCAGCAGCCTTTGCTGCCCTCATCGGCGCGATGCCCCTGCAGGCGTCGGCCCAAACCGTCCAACGCGCCTATGCGAGCAATCCCGGCAATCCCAACTCGTTCAATTCCAACGAACTGGTCGAGTCAGGCCATCAGTTCTTCGGCTCCGCCTCCCGCGGCTTGGCCCTAGCCCTGCAGGAAGCCGTCCGTCGCTGGGGCGAGCCCAACGGCTATATTCTGGGTCAGGAGGCCTCCGGCGCCTTCTTCGGCGGGCTGCGCTATGGCGAAGGCAAGCTGTTCACCCGCAATGCCGGGGAACGCAAGGTTTTCTGGCAAGGACCGTCGCTCGGCTTCGATGTGGGCGGCGATGGTGCCCGCACCATGATGCTGGTCTACAACATGCCCTTCACGGACGCCCTCTATAAGCGCTTCGGGGGCATCGACGGCTCGGCCTATTTCATTGGCGGTTTCGGCGTGACGGCCCTGGCGGCGGACGAGATGATCGTGGTGCCAATCCGCGCCGGTGTCGGCGCCCGGCTTGGCGTCAATATCGGCTACCTGAAGTTCACGCCTGAGCCGACCTGGAACCCCTTCTAGGATCATCCGGCGGGCGCGCTGCGCCGATGCCGGTGGAAACCACCTCCGAATGCGCTACAACGGGCGGTCATGGAGCATGACAGCTCTGGAAAACTGCGCAGGCACAAGGCAAGGTGCTTGAGCGTTACCGGTCAAGCATACTGGAGTTGGCGTCCGCGTGATCGAAAGCATCATGATCTTTGCGCTGGGGTTCGTTGCAGCATCCCTCATCGCGCTTCTCATCATTCCTGCCATTAATGCCCGCGCGGAGCGTCTGGCCCGTCGCAGGGCCGAGGTGCTGTTTCCCATGTCGGTCTCGGAGCTGACGGCGGAGAAGGATCACCTGCGGGCGGAATTCGCCGTTCTGCAGCGGCGGATCGAGCGCAAGGCAGAGGAGGCCATGGCCGCCAAGCACGACAGCATGGAAGAGCTCGGCCGGCGGGCCATCCGGATCGACGCCCTTGAAGCTACCCTCACCGAGCGCGACCGGACGGTGTCCGAGCTGGAAGCCAAGCTTGCCGAAACGCAGACCCGCCTCGTGGGCACCGAAGCCGATCAAACTGAGACGCAGACCCATCTCACGAGCCTGCGCGAGACGCTAGCCGCCCTCGAGAATGCCCACCGTGCGACCTTGAACGAGCTGTCCAACACCCGCATGGAGCTGGACCTCGCGCAGAACGAACGCTCGAAGATCAAGACCGAACTCATCCATGCCGAAGAGAAGCTCGCCCACCTGGAGACGGAGTTCACCGATACGCAACGCCGCCTTACGGGCTCCTTGAGCGAACTCGACACCAAGCGCATCACCATCTCGGATCTCGAAACCCGCCTGATGACCCAAACGGCACGCGGCAACGACTTCGAGCGAGCCTTGGGCGAGCGTCACAACGAACTCTCGGACGAGCGCCTTCGCCTAGCCGAATTGGCCAAGAGCCTCGCTGCCGAGCAGGAGCGCCGCCTGAGCCTGGAGCAACGGATCCGCGAGATCGAAAGCAAGCGGGACGAGGCTCAAAGCCCCCTCGAAAACCTGGACGGTTCCGCTGGCCAGAACGATGAATTGCGCCGCCGGATTTCCGAAATCGCCGCCCAGATCATGACGAGCGGCAACGGTCAGTCCGGCAACGCCCGCGAGAACAACAGATCCCGCGAGGGCAAGCGGCGGCGCTCGGCAGGAAAGTAGCCTCCCCGCCGGGCCGCGGGGTTATTTGGGATCCAGCTGCTGATTGCCGCCGGGGCTGCCCGGCGGAGGGATGACCGGAGTCGTACCCGGATCGGGCACCGGCGCGGGCACGGTGATGTCAGGAGTGGCATTTTCCGGCGGCCTGATCACGCCGTCGGACCGCTCCAGCTTGTCGCTCAAGGTATTAGTCGAGCCTGTTTCCGAAGGATCGTTGGGCTGAGCCCCGTTCAGATTCGGCTCCACCTTCTCGGCCGGCATTTTCTGCAGCGGAGGCATGTTCGGGGCCTGTTGCTGAAGCACCTCGGGATTTTGCGCCAGGGCAGCCGTGCCGAGGCCGGCTGCCAGGATCGTGGATAAGACCAACACACGCTTCATGGGTCGCTCCTTTTGAAAAGGGCAACGGGCGACCCAGAAGGGGGTTCCGGCAAAGCTACTCGGCCGCCAGAGCCGGAGCGCTTGCCATCTGCAGGTAAAGCTCGCGCAGCCGCTTCGTGACCGGACCCGGCTTGCCATCAGCGACGGGACGTCCGTCGATGGACACGATCGGGAGAACAAAGTTCGAGGCGCTGGTCAGGAAGGCCTCGGCGGCATCGTAAGCCTCTTCGACCGTGAAGCGGCGATCCTCAAGAGGAATGCCGGCCTCCTTCGAGAGCTGCAGCAGGGACTTGCGCGTGATGCCCGGCAGGATGGCATTCGACAACGGGCGCACGACGATGCTGCCTTTTTTCGTGACGATGAAGGCGCTCGAAGAGCCGCCCTCGGTCACGAAACCGTCCTCCACCAGCCAAGCTTCCTGTGCGCCCGCATCCTTCGCCGCCTGCTTGGCGAGAACCTGGGCGAGCAGGTTGATCGACTTGATGTCGCGCCGCTGCCAGCGCAGATCCGGCACGGTCACGACTGCAATGCCCGTCTGCGCCGCCGGAGCTTGGGCGATGGACTTGGCCTGAGTGAACATCGCGACTGTAGGCTTGGCGTTCTCGGGGAAGAAGAAATCCCGCTCCGCGACACCGCGGGTGACCTGGAAATAGATGAAGCCTTCCGTCATCCCGTTGCGGCGAGCGAGTTCCTCCTGAATCGAGGTCCATTCGGCTGTCGTATAGGGATTGGGAATGCGGATCTCGGCAAGCGAGCGCTCCAGACGCTCCAGATGCGCCTCATTGTCGATCAGGCGCCCATCGAGCATGCCGATGCCTTCATAGACGCCGTCCCCGAACATGAAGCCTCGGTCCATGAAAGGCACCTTGGCCTCTTCGATCGGCAGGAAGGATCCATTCAGGAAGACAATGCGGGACATGAGAACTCCAAAGTCGTAACCCGACTCAATCAAGCTTAACCTATGGGCAGACGAACCGCTCGATCTATATGACCGGGGGCACCTCAGCCGTGCGAGCGATAGGTAACCCCATCATGAGATCGGCGCCACTTCTCATTTTGAAAGCCTTCCCCCTCCTGTTCACGATTTCATCCGCCACCGCAGGCTCGCTGCCGGCCCAAAGCTGGTTCAAGCAGCAGGGCTATGTCGGGCCGTCGGGGAGCCAGATTATCGCCTGCCACGGCTATGGATGCGCGCGACGGATGGCGATTTCGGTCGACGGAGCGTGGATCGGTCGGGCGAGAGCTGCCCTGAGATCGAGTCAGGGCTCCCCCGATGCGGAGCGACGGGCCCTGGGCGAGGTGATACGATCTTACACGGCCTATTTGGCCAGTTCATTCGGCGGGAAGCCCGATATGCCCGGCTCGCCGCCCCAGATGTCGGGCGTCTCCGGACAGATGGATTGTCTGGATGAGACGACGAACACCACGAGCTTGCTTCTGGTCCTTCAGGAACAGGGGCTTCTGACCCACCATGTGGTGGAATACCCGGAATCGCGCGGCTTCTTCCTCGACGGGCGCTATCCGCATTTCACTGCGGTCATTGCCGAGAAGCGGACGGGGACGGCTTGGGCAGTGGACCCCTGGGAGAAGGCGCCTGGCCAGCGGCCGGATATCCTGCCGCTCACGCAGTGGCGGCAGGATTCCTAAGAGATATCAGTTTACTTCAGGTGCTGGGCGAGATGCTTGTTCATCTCGAACATCGTCACCTTCGGCTTGCCGAAGATCGGCTTCAGCTTGTCGTCAGCCAGGATCTCGCGCTTGTTCTCGGGATTCTGGAGGTTGTTCTTCTTGATGTAGTCCCAGATTTTGCTCACGACTTCGCCGCGCGGCAGCGGGTCCGAACCTACGATGGCGGCCAGTTCCTTCGACGGCTGCAAAGGCTTCTGAAGAGCGTTGGGCTTGGAGCCGGCAGCCTTTGGGGCGGCCTTCTTCGCACCGTCTTTTCCGTCTGTAGTCTTGGTCGGCATTTATTCCTCCGGGAATGGTATGGGAAAGCTCGTCGACAGCCCTGAACCAGGCCCGAAAAGCTCATTGACCAGCCTTCGGTCGGACGTCGCGGATAGGCTTACCGGAGCCCGGCCCCCTGACAGAAGGTCAATTCCGGCAGAGCTTATGTCCGCTCAACGCCATCAGCAAGCCAGACTTCAGGAATTTAGGCGGTTTTCGGAAAGGGGAGGATCTTGGCCGCGTGTTCCGCGGAAGGCCGTGGACTTTTGGCAACATGGCTTAGGCGCTTCGTCCTCTCAGCCGCAGAGAGGACGTGGGACACAATGGCCTCATTGGGACATGGCTTGGCGAGGAAAGCCGCTCCGGGAGGAAGGTCGCCTTGAGAAGGCCATTGCCGACCCGACATGATGAGAATCTCGGTTTCAGGCCAAGATCGATGGACCTGATGCGCGAGTTCGAAGCCGTTGCGGCCCATAGGCATGTCCACATCCGTCAAAAGGACGTTCACAGGCAGGCCCGCCTCCAGGAGCACCAGGGCTTCCGCGGCATTGGCAGCCTCGACCACCTTGAAGCCAGCATCTTCGAGGAGATCTGAAATGAAGAGGCGGATGAGAGGTTCGTCTTCGACGAGGAGAACGGTGGACGGGTCGGCGGGCATCGACTTCTTGACTCACTGAACAATGCCCGACAACGCCGCCAAAACGGTTTGGTTCCAAGTCCCAATCAAGAAAATTGAAACTTTATCCCAATCCCTTACCGCCGGACCGCCGCTTTTCCACATGATGAGCCAGGCCTTCCGAGGCAATGTTTTTGAGCTTGGCCTCGATTTCGAAATCCGACCAGGACAGGTGGCGCATCACCAGATCGTTGACGGCCTCGTTCCACATGAGGTCCGAGTGGGCACGCAGGTCCCTGGGCTTGATCCCCATCGCGATCAGCCCCTTGAAATCCGGCAAGACCCCGATGTCCTGGTCACGCAGCAGGACCTCTCGGGAGACGCTGACATGGCTCACCGGGCGAACACCGCGCCAGGAGGCGACGATGCGTGCGATCCTTGAGTCCTCGGGCTCAATATATTCGCCTTGGCTCATGATCCAGTGGTGATGGAGATCGAGGACGAGCGGCACATCATCAGCGAGAGGCAGGAGATCACCGAGGCCGTAACTGACCTCATCGTTCTCGATCGTGATCAGGTTGCGCGCCGTATGCGACAAGCGCACCAGTCCACTTCTGATACCTTCGGCCCCCAGAGCCTTGGCACCGCCATGGATGTTGATGTGTGCTCCGTGCGGATGCCAGCCATCACCGTATCCCATGAGCGCCATGATCTCTGCATGATACTCGAACTCCGCCAGACCGCTGACCGCCGCCGATGGATTGGCGGATGCGATGACGCAGAACTGGCCAGGGTGCATGCTGAGCCGCACATCGCTGTCACGAGCGAACTGCCCCATTGCAGCAAGTTTGGTTTCAATCAGACCGCGCAGATCCGGATCGCAATAGAATTCTTTGCAGCTTGAATGAGTGTAGCCGGGAAGCAGATCGCTCGACAGGCGATGCAGACGCTCAATCTTCGGCCGTGTCGCCACATGCGCGATCTGCAGACGGAATGCTTCCAGATTATGAGCCACGACGGCGCTGAGTTTGTCATACGCAGCCTTCGGCTCGAGCCGTGCGAGATAGGCCATCGTCACTGTGCTCGTATTCATTGCCCGCGCGGCCTGCGCATCGCCATCCTCGGGAATGTATTTGCAGCAGAAGCCGAAGCGTGAATCTTGCATGACGAGGGCTGACGTCATGATACCGTCACAGGTTCCCATCCGCGGCGTCATCAGCAAGGCAAGCGATTGGCAGCGAGATGTTCCACGGATTCGAGAAGAGTCTGCTCTTCGAAAGGCTTCGAGACGAAGGCGGCTCGCCGAAGGGTTTGAGGCAGGTCTGAAGGTTTGGAGGCCGATACGAAGGCGAACGGGATCTGCCGCTCGATGAGAGCCTCGGCCACGCCGAAGCTCTTACCGCCGATCACATCGATATCGAGCAGCGCGCAATCAAATTCATCATCGATATGCCGATAAGCCTCGTCGAGGGAACTGAGGGAATCGACGATCTCGTGCCCCTCGGCCTCGAGAATGGATTGCAGATCAGTCGCGATCCACGGATCGTCTTCTAGGATCAGAATACGCATGCCCCAACTCCAACATCCGATCCTTCGACGGGACCGTCTCTCGCACCGAGCTCCTTAGGATTAGGAAGTTTTATCCATATGCAGGGGCAACAAGTTCGTTGGCGCCTCGTTCCAGTCTGAACTTTTCAGGACAGTTCTTTGAAGAATTATGGTTAAGAAACAGGCACCGTTCCTCGGGGGTGTAAAGCCATTCGTCAGCAAGCCCTTGAAACCGGAGCAGCGCGTTCCTATCTCATGCCCAACCTGGTGGCGTGATCGCCCACCAGAAGCGGTCACGATGCCGAGATGATGACGCCGGATGTACGCGCATCATCTCGCCGTGGCCGTTGTTATTTTTGGTCGAAGCCTTTGCTTCCGGCAAGTCCTTTCAAATATGCATGAAAAAGCGCCGGCTTTCGCCGGCGCACATGTTCATCCTTCGAAATCTAAAGGTCAGTGGCGGTTGGCGTCACGCTGGCCATCGAACTCGCTTTCGTGCCGGCTGAAGCGTGCTTCTTCGCCGCTGAAGGCGTCTTCCACATATTCGCGGCCGCGATCGGCCGCTTCACGAGCATAGCGGAGGCCCTGGTTACGAACCTCGTCTGCCCATTCGCCGAACATCGCGTTCTCGCGACGCGTGCGCGGCAGCAGCGCTCCCAGGAGGAGCCCTGCGGCAAGCCCCACGAGACCAACAACCATGGGATTTTCGGAGACGTAATTTTGAACGCCGCCGCGGGCATGCCCAAAGGCACGTGCAGAACGACCACCCACCTGACTTACGCGGCGGCGCTGGCCCTGATAGGTATCGGATGCCCAATGGGAGGCCCGCTCATAAGTATCGCGCGCCCATTCGGAAGCATCTTCATAGGCATCTTCCGCTCTGTGACGCACTTGATCCGCAGCGTGTTGAGCGCGACCAGCAACCGACTCGCTCCTGTTTTGTGTCTGCTGCTGCGGCGATTGATCTTTCCGTTGACCCATCGCTTGGCTTCCGCTGCTTGAACTGGAAGCATGAGCCGCTTTCTGATCGTGAGCATGAGGCATCGGCGGCTCACCGATATTGCCGACCGAGGTGCCAGCGGAAACATTGCCGGTCGTGCTCGACTGAGCTCCGCTTGGCTTGCCAGTTTCGTTCTTGTTGTTGGCCATGAATAAAGCTCCTCTGTTCATCAAAGTCGGGGATTCATACCGGGACGCTCGAATGTTTCGTCCGATGTGTGGAAAGGCGCAGCCTCTGAACCGTAAAGGCGCGGATCCTCCATCTCCATCAGGAGATGCTCTTCCGTGATCAGATCCTCGTCGGCCGCGATCAAGCGCGCTCTCCGAGGTTTCGCAGACTGACCGAGCCGGTAAGCAAGAAGCCCGATGCCCATGGCGATCAGCATGACGGGGACCGGGTTACGCCTGACTGTGTCCAGCACCTTATCGTAAAGCGGTCCGTACTGCCCATTGCGGGCTGTGCCGAGCATATCGTCGACGACGCCGGAGACGGACATCTTGTCCTGAAGACGATCGATAGTCCGATCAAGCTGAGCGCGGCTGCGCTCAATGTCTCTCTCCATCTCCTGCAGACTCTGTGTCGTCATCATGTACCTCTTTCGGAGAGAACTTCCGCATCGCGCTTGAGTGAACGCATCGTCCGTTGCGGCATCAGCGAGGACGAGATCATGGCGCTGCGTCCCCACAGCCCGAGACCGATGGCGATCACTGCAAGCATGCCGCCGACGATCAGCGCGGCAAGCGCCTCGGAGTTGACGACGGTGGCCAGCCACTCGACCAGGGACTCGGTCAGCAGCATGACGGCTGCAACGGCGAAAACCGCCGCTACGACGACCATGGCAAGCCCCATGAAAAGGGTGCGAATGTTCTGGGAGACCTCGGTCTTGAAGAGGGTGAATTCCTTCTGCGCGAGATCGGTCGATTCCCGCAGCGCCTCACCGACGAGACCCTGAATGGTTTGATTGCCGTTGCCGTGCATGGCAGCCTCCATCAGGAGCCAGATTGTGTACGCGGCCGCTGGGCCTGCCGCGCGTGAACCTGCCTGCTCTGAGCCGGACTCGTATTCACGCGGTCATAGCGCAGATCCTCAGCCGTGCTTTTGATGAAACGTGCGGCAAGGAAGCCAACAGCGACGGATACGGCTGCCACGGTGGCCGGACGGCGACGGATCACATCCTCGAACTCGTTGAAGAAGTCTGCGAAGGTGCGCTCACGAATGGAATCCGCAAGCTGCTCCAGCCCTTCCGCTGCGGTATCGACGACGGCGCGGATGTTGGGTCGCTCATCGAAGGACCGGGTGGATTCGCGCAAGGACGTAGCGAAATCGGCAACGGATTGCGCAACATCGTCCTTGCGGCGGTCGACATAATCCGTCGCCTGTTCACGCGCGGAATCGATGAAATAGCGGCTACGCTCCACTGCTGCGCCGGCAAGGTCGCCGACATCGCCCTTGAGCGCATCCCAATCCTCGTTGCCGTTATCCTGCCTGTTGGTATTTTGCTGTCCCACGCCCATGGTAACCTCTCTCAATCGTGAGTGAGTAACCATTAGAAGCGCGGCAGGTTCCGAACGTCTCGGAGGCTCAATATCTTAGGGATTGAGGTGTCCCTAGTCGAAGCTCGACCGGGAAAGAAATCTTAACTGGCCGATGCGAGCCAATCGACGAGATCGGCAACCTTCCTGCGCGCCTCGTCGTCCTTCAGCTTCAGGAAACCGCGGACGAGGCGATCACTTTCCGATCGCGTCAGAAACTCAGCCACGAGGCTATCGTCGGAGAAGCCTCCAGCACGCAATCCGGGAGCTCCTTCGAAGAAGAATTCGATGCTGACATCCAGGACACCGGCAATATGGAGCAGACGGCTTGCGCCGATGCGGTTGACGCCCTTCTCGTATTTCTGAACCTGCTGGAACGTGAGCCCTAAGGCATCCGCAAGCTTCTCCTGGCTCATTCCGAGCATGATCCGCCGGGCCCTGACCCGACTTCCGATATGCTTGTCGATCTGATTGGGGGACTTCTTTTGCAAACGCCGCTCCTGCTTTTCTCTAGCTTTTCCTATCTAGGCCGTTTTGCAAACCTTTGGTAGCATAGTTATTGCATTAATCCATGGGTTGAGTAACTTTATTATATGACATTTCTGATTGAAAGTCCTCGGAGGTGCTCTTGAGCGCTCGTAGCCTTGATCATACGGCACAAGCCTTTGAATTCGTCGAGGAGCTCGACCGTCTGGAAACCCCCACAAGATATCGTCGATGCCATGGAGCGCTCCTTTGCCCGCTTCGGCTTCGAGAATTTCATCATGGCGGGGCTGCCCCATCCGGACCAACGGATCGAGAGCTTGGTCCTGCTGAAGAAATGGCCATTGGATTGGTATCGGCGCTACATCCAGCACGGGTATGACCGCCATGATCCTGTCATCCGCCTCTGCCGGCAAACCGTCCAGCCCTTCGAATGGGCCGAGGCGCCTTACGATCCGGAAACGAATCCCAGAGGGATGGAGATCATGCGCGGGGCGGCAGAGTTCAACATGAAGCAGGGCTACTGCCTGCCAATCCATGGATTGCACGGCTTCGAAGCATGCCTCTCCATGAGCGGTCCCCATCTCGATCTGACACCGCAGACCAAGCCCGCCCTTCACTTGATGGCTATCTACGCTTTCGAGCGCGCCAGGTTGATCCTAGCCCCCTCTCCCCAGCCCAACCCGCTGACCGTCCGCGAGAAAGAGGCCCTGCGCTGGGCCGCCTTGGGCAAGTCGGCTGCGGGTACGGGCGAGATCCTCGGCGTGACGGAAAGGACCATTACGGCCCACATCAGCAGCGCCTGCCAGAAGCTGAGTGCTGCCAACAAGACCCATGCCGTGGCTCGGGCCCTTCAGCATCGCCTCATCGAGATGTGACGTAAAAGCACCTGTAATTTCCTACAATATTCAAACGCCTTAGGCCGTGAACACTGCTCTTCGAGAAATCGGGAGCATGGGGCATGACCTCAATTCAAGTGATCACCAAAAACAACAAAGCCCGTTATTCAGAGATTCTCGACGGGTATTTCCATCTCAGGCATGAGGTTTTCGTCAACGAACGAGGATGGCATGACCTCAGGCGTCCCGACGGACGGGAGATAGATGCCTACGACAACGACCACGCCATATATCTCATCGTTCTCGACAAGGGCCGGGTCATCGGCGGTCTGAGGCTTTATCCTACCCTCCTGCCGCACATGATCAGCGAGACCTTCCCTCACCTCGTGAAGGAGCCCGGCATTCTGGCCGGGCCCACCATCCTCGAATGCACGCGCTATTTCATCGTCAAGGAACGGCGGACCGGTCGCACGGATTGCCGGCTCCTGGCAGCCTTCCAGCAATTCTGCCTCGAAGAGGGGATTACGGAGGTGACAGCCGTCGTCGAGATGTGGTGGCTGCCCCGCTGGCAGCAGGCCGGTTTCAAGGTGCATCCGCTCGGTCTGCCGACCATGGTCGAGGGTCAGCCCTGCATCGCGGCGGCCATTCGCATTTCAGAGGACAGTCTGGAGCATATCCAAAAGCTGGCCGGTCTGAGCGGCCCCTGCCTGTCGCGGGATTCCGGGATTCCCTCTCATCTTGATGGAGTGCCGCATGTCACTGCCTGAGGAGAACCCTCCCCTCTCCGCCTCCGTACAGGAGGAGATGACCGACCGTGCAACCAAGAACCTGGCGCATTGTCTTGCCCGTTTTCCTCCCATCGTGCGCCTGAGGCTTCTGGCTTTCATGCATCTGGTCGAGTACCCCGATACGATGAGAGCCTCGCTCGAGATCACGCCATCAGGATCTATGCGCCTGACCCTGGACACGGAGGTTGCACCGGCCCCTGCCCATCGGCATTGAGGCTTATCGTCTGGAACGCCGCAAATAGAAAGGCCTCGCGCTCGAGGGAGCGCGAGGCCCATTCCTGAAGAGCCCTCAGGCTGCCTTCGTGTTCACGCGTGCCTCAGCGAGTTCGGTCAGCAGCTTGTCGGTCTTCTTCTCCTCCTGAAGATTCTGATCGAGGAGCTTTGCGGCATCGCTCATGCCCAGTTCCTGAGCCCAGGTCTTCAGAGAGCCATAGCGGGTGATCTCGTAATGCTCAACGGCCTGTGCTGCGGCGAGGATGCCGGCATCGAGAGCCTCGCTGTCGGCGAAGTCTTCCATAATTTCCTTGCCTTCATCGATGAGGCCATTGATGGCCTCGCATTGCACGCCGCGGGCCGGCTTATCGAGCATTTCGAAAATTTTCTCGAGCCGCTCGATCTGGCCTTCCGTCTCTTCACGATGCGTCTCGAAAGCCTGCTGCAGTTCTTCCGACTCGGCATTCTTGGCCATCTTCGGCAGAGCCTTCAGGATCTGCTTTTCGGCGTAATAGATATCCTTCAGCGTATGAAGGAACAGGTCGTTCAAGGTCTTGTCCTTGCCTGCCATTGTCACGCTCCTCGGTTGAGAGTGGACTCAACGAGGGCCAAGCTTTGAGGTTCCTTCCAAATTTTCTGCTCCACGACGTGGCGGAACAACACTGCTTCACGTCGCGTTCGGCCAAGGTCAAAAAGGAGAATCGACGCGATGAACATGATGGATGGAGAGCCCAATCTCAGCATGACCGAGCGCGGCGCTTATATGCTGGCCGGCCTCGGGCTTGCGGCCGCAGCCGCCAAACCGCGCCCCAACCCGCTGCTGAACGTCCTAGCGCTTCTGGGCGGTTCCTATCTCGCTTGGCGCGGCTATGTCGGCAATTGCCCTGTCAAAGCAGCCCTCACCGGCTCGCACGCATACGACCGCATTGCCCATCACGGCTGATGCAAGAAGGGCCACAGTTTCGCTGTGGCCCCTGGCGTTCCGTTTCCGAAATCCCGACGGACGATCAGTACGACGATGTCGAACGACGCCCGGCGATCAGGCCGTAGATGAAGAGCACAAGCACGGCTCCGACGATGGCGCCGATGAAACCCGCCCCCTCATCGGCCCGATACCAACCCAGAGCCTGCCCGAGATAGGTCGCGACGAAGGCACCCACGATGCCGAGAATGGTGGTGAGGATGAACCCGGATGGCTCGTTCCGGCCAGGCATGACCCATTTCGCGATCACGCCAGCGACGAAGCCGATGATAATGGTCCAGAGAATGCTCATGATGGGTCCCTGTCTGTGCTGCCTCCAGAAGGAACGCACAGCTTCGGCTAAGGTTGCGGCGGGAGGTTCCTCAAAGCATGTTTTTCATCATCTCGCCGCACTTGCAGCGGACGCTTCCGCTTCGCGCATAGGGAGAAGCTTGCCATGAACCCTGCTGGAGAACACTGGAACTATGAGGCCGTTCAAGCTCTTCTGGCGCTCGCCAGGGAGGGAGTCCCGGTATCGGTGATCAGCCTGAAGCTGAAGCGGTCGGTCACGGAGGTTCGAGCCAAGCTCGACGATCTCGGCATCACCCCAGCCGCCGAGGTTTAGAACTTAGAGACTTAGAACTTAGAGACTTTGGAGAGACGCGCGCGAGGCTGCGGCGCACAAGGTTGCGGCCTCGAACCTTTGTCTTGCCTGCATCAATGTAGAGAAGGAGAATGGCGCGCCCGAAAGGATTCGAACCTCTGACCCCCAGATTCGTAGTCTGGTGCTCTATCCAGCTGAGCTACGGGCGCTTGGTCGGCAGGTCGTTGCGGGAAGCAACGTTGGCCGAGGCCGGTGACATAGAGGGATCTGATCCGGTTGGCAAGCCTCTTCGTGCAGAAGATATGCGGAATGCCTCAGTTTGTCCCGATCGCGGACAACCGATCCGGGATCGTAATCTTGAAACAGGTCTTTCCATGGCTCTCATCGAGAGTAATCGTCCCGCCATGGAGTTGAACGAGCTCCGCCGCGATCGGCAGACCCAAGCCCGTCCCCCCCTTTTGAGCTGAGCCCTGGAAGGGCGTGAACAGGTTGGCCTTCGCCCGCTCGGGGATGCCGGGACCGTTGTCCTTGATCAGGATGCAAACCGTACTTCCCTCCCGCTCCGCGGTCACGTCGATCCGCGGCTGTCCCTCGGGCGACCCGGTCTGGCTCAGGGCCTGGACCGCATTGCGGACCACATTCACCAGGACCCGGGAAAGCTGGTCCGGATCGGCGTCGATCATCAGGTCTTCCGGTACCTGCGCCTCGAAGGCGATGCCCACCTCCGGCGCAAGATCGGTCAGGTTCGACAGTTCCGCGATCAAAGGCGCCAGGGGAATCATTCGCCGCTGCGGCAGCGGCTCCGTTGCACGTCCGTAGGCCAGGGTGGTCTCGCAGAAGGCAATCGCCCGGTCGAGAGTGTTGACGAGCCTGGGGGCAATGCGCTGGACGCTCTCGTCACTGACCCGGTCGAGGCGATCGGTAAGGAGCTGGGCCGTGGTGAGCATATTGCGCAGCTCGTGGTTGATCTTGCTGACCGCCAGCCCGAGCTGCGCGAGGCGCCGCTTCTGGCGCAGCTCGTCGGCCAGCGTCGTCTCCATGCGGGCGAGCGCCTGTTCGGCCAAACCGATCTCGTCGACGCGGTCGGTCGGCTGGATGACCCTAGAGGCATCCTCGGGGTTGCTGGAAAATTCCGCGATGTTGCCGGTGAGCCGCCGCACGGGCCGCACGATCACCCATTGCAGGGTCAGATAGACCAAGCTCGCCGTAATGGCGGAGATGAAGAGGGACAGCAGCAGGATGTTGCGCGAAAACTCGATCATGGCATGGCGCAGGGGGCGCTGATCGAGAATCATCTCGACGAACTCGACTCCCATGCCCGAGCCGATGACCCGGATGGGCTTGTCGGCAGGATTGAACAGAACCTCCAGGGCGTCCTGGGCCAGGGTCATCCACTTCGTATCGCGCAGATCGACCGTCTTGCTCACCTCGGGCGGAACATCGCCTGTTGCCAGAAGGCTCCTGCGCCCGCCACCCTTCAAGGCGATCGCCCTGGCGCCGACGCCCTGCAGAAGACGCATTTCCAGCTCTTCCGACAGGGTTTCCTCAGGCGCGGCATCGAGAACCATGGCGGCGATTTGCGCTGCCGCCAAGCGGTCGTTGAGCCAAGTTAGCCGGAAATTGGCGACGGAGGGCACGTAGATGAGCACTTCCGCGATCATCACGAAGAGCACCGTCAGCATGAGCAGACGGGCGGAGAGCCCGAACTGGCTGAAAAAACGTCCTGTGAAGGTGGTCGGCTCGCGGCTCATTCCGGTTTCATTCCAGGCGGCGAACCGGAGAACCCGGCCGCCGCGATCACGGATTTTGAGCCGACGCTCTCGGAAACTCCATCGCCGCGCTCAACGTGACCTGGGATAAAGGTAGGTAGGCATGACCCCTTCCCGCCAGTCCTCTCTGCCTTCTTGACCATTACCCCTCGTCGACGACGCGTCTGCGCCAGTGTCGCAATCCAACCGGCACCAGCGCCAATATTCCTAAGATAGCTAGAGCGATCATCAACTCGGGCGTCAACAGGCTTCCGGCATTGAAATCGACAGCGCAATCACTTTGACCGGTTGCAAGACAATCGGCGCGAAGCCTCTCTTGCCGGGATATCACCTCGTCGAGCCCCGATCCGGCGAAGGCGAAGGCAAAGGAAACCGGCAGCATGCCCAGTTGTGTTGCCAAGACGAAGGGCCTCAGACGCATGCCGAAGAAGGCGGCGGCGAGATTCGTCAGCCAGAACGGCACGATGGGAATCAGGCGCAAGGAGAGCAGGTAGAGGAAGGCCTGCCTCCGGAAGCCGGCCGCGAGGCCTTGGATCCTGGCGCCTGCCCTCTGCAGAAGGGGCCTTCCCAGGGAGCTCCGGGCGATCAGAAAAATGTTGATCGCCCCTAGGGTGGCCGCCATAGAGGCCGCGATCCCGCCGAGAGCCCAGCCGAAAAGATAGCCGCCAATGGTGGTCAAGAAGGCCGAAACCGGCAGGGACAGGGTCACCGCCACCACATAGATCAGGCCAAAAAGCCCCAGCATTGTCCAGTGATGGGCCGCAACGAGCTCCTGAAGCCCAGCCTGATAATGGATGAAGGTCTCGAGGTTGAAGGAACGGTGCAGACCGGTTGCGAAAACACCCGTCAAGCCCGCAAGCAGCAGTGCGAGAGGCAAAATGCGCCGGAGACGGCCGGGCTTCTCCGTTCTATGGAATTTTGGCGGCGTCTCGGCCACGGATTCTCCTGGTTTCGGTGGGATATGTAACGCCTGACCGGGACAAACCTACCGGATCTGGACGCCGGGCTGATTGCCGCATAAAGGCCAGAGCGGCGTTGACTTTGCCCCTCCATTCCGTCATAAGCCCGCAAGCTGACAGCGCTCTTCTGGGGCGCTGATCGTTTTTTCGAAACAGTTTCGGGGGCAACCCCATCTTACTAGACGGGCGCGAGCCATCGAGCACCGCTGCCCCATTCGACCGGAGATGTGCCGTGAAGAGGACGTATCAACCGAGCAAGCTGGTTCGCAAGCGCCGCCACGGCTTCCGTGCGCGCATGGCGACCAAGGGTGGCCGTAAGGTTATTGCCGCTCGCCGCGCCCATGGCCGCAAGCGCCTTTCGGCGTAAGCAGCCTAGGATAGCCCGATGCGCGAGCCTCGCGCAGAGTTAAGCCTCGGGCGTCTGACGAAAAGACCTGACTTCGTCGCGGCGGCCTCTGGCCGCCGCTTTCATACCGAGCGGATGTCGGTCCAGGCTCGATTGCGCGAGGGTTCAGGCCTCGGCCTGCGCTTCGGCCTCACGGTGACGAAGCGGGTCGGCCACGCCACCGAACGCAACCGGATCAAGCGCCGACTCCGGGCCGCCATTCCGACGGCAGGCCAGGATTACGCGAACATCGATGCGGACGTGGTCGTCATCGGACGGCGCGAAATCCTCGCAGCCGATTTCGATCTGCTCATCGACGATCTTCGGCGCGCGCTGCGGGCAGTCACCAAGCCGAAAAGTGCGTCCCCCGCAGAGCGTACCAAATCCTCCTCACCTCCCCCTAACGGCGAGCGTCGCGGACATTCCCATGCGTGAAGACAACAAAAACCTCATCATCGCCATCGCCCTGTCGCTGGCGGTTTTGCTAGGCTGGCAATACTTCTTTGCGGCTCCCCAGGCCGAAAGGCAGCGGCAGGCCGCCCAGCAGCAGCAATCCACGCAGGTCAATCCGACGGCGCCAAATCCGCCCGCGAGCCCGAGCCAGGCCGGCGGTGCCTCGCCCACCGTGCCCGGAACGGTTCCGAGCACGCCGACCGGTCCGACGATCGAATCCCGCGAGGCGGCCCTTGCCCGCTCGCCGCGCGTGACCATCGATACGCCCTCCATCGCCGGCTCGATCAACCTGCGCGGCGGCCGCATCGACGACGTGTCCCTGAAGAACTATCGCGAGACTGTCGACCCCAAGAGCCCGATCATCGTGCTCCTGTCGCCCACCGGCGTCCAGAATCCCTACTACGCGGAATTCGGCTGGATCGGCGCGCAGGCCGGCAGCCTGCCGAACCAGAATACCGTGTGGACGGCGGACAAGACCTCGCTCACCCCCAACAGCCCCGTTACCCTGACCTGGCAGAACGAGCAGGGTTTGGTCTTCCGCCGCACGATCTCGGTCGACGACAAGTTCATGTTCACGGTGAAGGACACGGTCGAGAACCGCAGCTCGGCTCCCGTGACGCTGCAATCCTACAGCCTCGTTACCCGCCACGGACGCCCTGTCACTCTCGGCTATTACGTGCTGCATGAGGGCATGATCGGCGTTCTCGGCGACGAGGGCCTGCAGGAAATCACCTACGCGAACCTTGATAAAAAGGAGCCGATCTCGGGCGGCAATACGGTCGGCCAGATCTGGAACTCCGTCACCGGCGGTTTCCTCGGCATTACCGACAAGTATTGGGCCGCCGCGGTCATTCCCGATCAGACGCAGCCCTTCCAGGGCTCCTTCACCTCGCAGCAGGGCCAGACGACGGATCGCACCTACCAAGCCACGATCGCCGGCGCAGCTCAGACGCTCCAGCCCGGCGCGACCACGGAAGTGACCCAGCGCCTCTTCGCCGGCGCCAAGGAGGTCGCGACCGTCGATGCCTATCACGAGCGGTACAGCATCAAGAACTTCGATCTCCTGATCGATTGGGGCTGGTTCTACTTCATCACCAAGCCGCTCTTTAAGGTGCTCGACTTCTTCTTCCACCTGTTCGGCAATTTCGGCATCGCGATCCTGCTCGTCACGGTTCTGCTGAAGATCCTGTTCTTCCCGCTCGCCAACAAGTCCTACGCCTCCATGGCGAAGATGAAGGCGGTGCAGCCGGAGATGGCCTCCATCCGCGAGCGCTATGCCGACGACAAGATGAAGCAGCAGCAGGCGCTGATGGAGCTCTACCGCAAGGAGAAGATCAACCCGGTCGCCGGCTGCTGGCCGGTGCTGATCCAGATCCCGGTCTTCTTCGCGCTCTACAAGGTGCTCTTCGTCACCATCGAAATGCGCCATGCGCCGTTCTTCGGCTGGATCCGCGACCTCGCCGCGCCCGATCCGACCACGATCTTCAACCTGTTCGGCCTCCTGCCTTTCAATCCGGGCGCGTTGCCGGTGGTCGGCCCCTTCCTGATGCTCGGCGTTTGGCCGATCATCATGGGCATCACCATGTGGCTGCAGATGAAGATGAATCCAGAGCCGCCGGACCCGGTTCAAAAGCAGGTCTTCGCCTGGATGCCGGTGATCTTCACCTTCATGCTGGGCTCGTTCCCGGCCGGCCTCGTGATCTACTGGGCCTGGAACAACCTGCTCTCGGTGACCCAGCAGGGCTTCATCATGAAGCGCAACGGCGTGAAGATCGAACTCTTCGACAACCTGCGCAAGACCTTCAGCCGCAAGACCAGCACCGCCAAGGGCTGAGCGGCAACCGATTGGACGTGATCATCCCCGGGCCCTGTCCCGGGGATTTTCGTTTGAATCATCGACGAGGCGGCAATGACGGCATCCGGTCCCAATCCCTTGGACCCTCACCCGCTCCCGGATCTTCCCCGCGTGGGGTTTCTCAAGGCCTTCGTGAACCAGCCGAACATCGAGGTCGGGGACTTCAGCTATTACGACGACCCGCGAGGCCCCGAAGCCTTCGTGGAGCGCTGCGTGCTGCACCACTACGACTTCATCGGCGACAAGCTCGTCATCGGGAAATTCTGCGCCATCGCGACGGGTGCCACCTTCATCATGAACGGCGCTAATCACGCCATGACCGGCTTCTCGACCTATCCGTTCAACATCTTCGGCCACGGCTGGGAGGAAGGCTTCGACTTCGCCGCCGTCGAGACGGGCTTCAAAGGCGATACGATCGTCGGAAACGACGTCTGGATCGGGCACGAAGCCACGATCATGCCGGGTGTCACCATCGGTGACGGGGCGATCATTGCAACGAAGTCGGTCGTGGTGGCTGATGTACCGCCCTACGCCATCGTCGGCGGCAATCCGGCCAGGATCATCCGCATGCGTTTTCCAGACGAGGTGATCACTGAACTGCTCTCCATCCGCTGGTGGGACTGGGGCGTCGACAAGATCACCCACAACCTCGACGCCATCCGGGGAGCGGATCTCGGGGCCCTACGAAGGGCGGCCTGATCGCTCGCCATCCTGCATCACCCCTTTGAGCTTCAGATGCTGAAGCAGCATGATGGTCTTGCCGTCGACGATCTGTCCTTGGTCAATCATGCCGAGAGCGTCTTCGAGCGCTATCTCCAGAACTTCAATATCCTCGCCCTCGTGCCTGTCGCCCCCGCCCTGGCCGATCCGGTCGACCGGCGAATAGCGGGCAAGGAAGAACATCAGCCGCTCGGTCACGCTGCCAGGGCTCATGAAGACGTGGAAAACGGGCTGCAGGTTGCGCAGCTTGTAGCCGAGTTCCTCCTGCGCTTCCCGGCGAATGCAGGTTTCCGGATCATCCTTGTCAAGAAGCCCCGCGCAGGCCTCGATCAGCGGCTCGAGATGGCCGGTCACATAGGCCGGCAACCGAAACTGCTGGATGAGCAGCACCGTGCCGCGCTCGGGATCATAGGGCAAAATCACGGCGCCGTGCCCCCGATCATAGGTCTGCCGGACCTGCCGCTCCAGGCTTCCGTCACGGCGGCGATAGTCGAAAATGAATTTCTTGAGGATCGCCCAATCATCCGAGAGGACTTCGACCGAGCGGATGAGAATGGGAGCGTCTGTCATGGTCGAGCCCTGGGGAAGAATCTCAGAGCCTCAACATGCCGGCGCCTTAGCCGAATGCACTCCTCCAGTTTTGTAGAAGAGCGATACACTTCTGGAATCTGCATTTCGGAAGAGCCCGCCAGAGGTCTTCCTCGTGGCTTTCATTCCGAAACGCTCTAGATGATCGCGGCAAGAGAAACCGGATCGGCGGCTAGCCATGAACGCCCAATGGCAGGACAAGAATAAGTTCGTGAGAGCAAGCGAGATCGAGCTGAAGCTGGAACTCGCCGCAGATGCAACAGGCGAGTTACTCCAGCATCCGCTGATGGCGCAGGCCCGGATGCTTCCGGACCAGGGCGGTGCCCTTCACGCCGTCTATTACGATTCAACGGATTGCGCCCTGCATAAGGCGGGACTGTCCCTCCGCGTTCGGGAGAAGAACGGACGCAGCACGCAGACCATCAAGGCTGAGCGCAAGACACGCGGCTTCGCCCTCGACCGGGGCGAATGGGAGATACCTGTCGAAGGCGGCCTCGATCTTGCTGCCGCGGCTGGCACGCCGCTGGCCACCCTTGTTGCCGACGAGACGATCCGCAGCAACATCAAGCCGGTCTTCACGGTGGAGACAGATCGCCAGGCGTTCGAGATCAGGCGCGATGGAGCAACCATCGAACTCGCCCTGGACCAGGCCAAAGCGGCAATCGATACCGGCGCCGAGCAATTCTGCGAGGTCGAACTCGAATTGAAGGATGGCGCCCCGTCCGCCCTCTTCGCCCTCGCCGACGATCTCGCCGACAGCATCCCGTTCCGTCTCTCTCCGGTTACCAAGTCCGAACGCGGCTACAGGCTTCTCGGCCAAGCCGACAATAAGCCTGTAAAGGCCGACCGGACCGTCATTCCAACCCACGCCTCATGTGCCGAAGCGTTCCAGATGATCGCGCGATCCTGCCTGTCCCAGATCATCCGTAACGAGGCGCCGCTGCGCCGGAGCGACGACCCTGAGTTGGTTCATCAGATGCGGGTGGGCTTTCGGCGGCTCGATGCGGCGATCTCGCTGTTCAAGCCGATGCTGCAGGATCGGAACAGCAAGGCCGTGAAGGCTGAACTCCGCTGGGCTGGAAAGAAACTCGGTAGAGTTCGCGATCTCGACGTCCTGATCGCGCGGGTGCGGAAGGTCGATGATAAAAACCACAGCCTGCCGGTGCTGGAGGAGGCCGAGCGCCAGCGCGCGGAAGCCTTCGAGGAACTTCTGGAAACCCTGTCCAAACCCCGCTTCATGAGAGCGATCCTGAAGGCAGCGACTTGGATCGAGTCCGGGCGATGGCTCACACGCCGCAAGCCGGCGATCCTGGCGGCGCGCGACCTGCCTGCTCAGGACCGCGGGATCGAGGAATTCTCGCGTCGCTGGCAGCGTATCCGGAAAGACGCACGGCAGATGGCCGATCTCGACGGAGACGCCCGCCATAGACTCCGCATCCGAATCAAGAAGCTGCGCTACGGCGTGGAATTCTTTGCGACCCTGTTTCCGGGCGTTCCGGCACGCAAGAGTCGAAAGGCCATGTTGGACCTTCTGGAAGGCCTGCAGGACATGCTGGGCAAGTTGAACGACATCGAGGTTGGCCGAACCCTTCTCGATCCATCGTTCGAAAAATCGGTGCAAAAGGCCGCCGGCTATACGAAACGGCTTGAGCGCAAGCTTCTCTCCAGGGCCGAAAAGGCTTCCAGAAAGCTCGTGAAAGCGGAGCCCTTCTGGCTCGCTGTGCCCTGAGCAACGGGAAAAGCTTGAGCGAGATGCCTTGAACTCCAGGCACCAAGCGCCGATAAGGACCTCCATGACCGATATGGAACCCGACACCGACCCCTTTCTCGAGATCGGCCGCAAACTCTTTGCCGGCGAGGCGGATTTCATCTGGGCCGCGAATTCCCTCCAAAACCTGCCGCCGATGAGCAAGGTGGAGATCGCCTTCGCCGGCCGCTCCAATGTCGGCAAGTCGAGCCTCGTGAATGCGCTGACCGGGCGCAACACGCTCGCCCGCACATCGCACACGCCGGGGCGGACGCAGCAACTCAACTTCTTCAATATCAACGACCGCTTTCACCTGGTCGACATGCCCGGCTACGGCTTTGCCGCCGTCGAGAAGCAAAAGGTGCAGGCCTGGACGCAGCTGATCCACGATTACCTGCGCGGAAGGGCAAGCCTCGCCCGCGTCTACGTGCTGATCGATGCCCGCCATGGTATCAAGCCGGTGGACGAGGCGGTGCTGGAGACCCTCGGCACGGCCGCCGTCTCCTACCAGATCGTCCTGACCAAAGCGGACGAGCTCAAGAAGGGCGAACTCGACAAGCGCATCGCCGAGACCCTGCAGAAGATTGAGAAGCGCGCCGCCGCCTACCCCGAGATTCTCTTCACCTCCAGCCGCTCGGGCCTCGGCATCCCGGAGCTGCGCGCCGAAATCGCCCGGCTCCTGAGCGAACGAGGCGCGGGATGAACCTCGCCGCCCGTATCCTCCTCGTCCTCGCTTCCGCCTCAGGCCTTCTCGGCGTCGGCCTCTCGGCCGCCGCGGCCCATGTCACGGGCGGCAATCTCGCCACGGCGGCACAATTCCTGCTCTTCCACGCTCCGGCCCTGCTCGCCCTCGTGGCGCTGATGGCAGCCAGCGCCGTGAACCCCATGCTGGCCCAGATCGCCGGCTACGTGCTGGTCCTCGGCCTTATCTTGTTTTGCGGCGACCTGTCCCGTCGGGCCTTTTCAGGTGTTGCGCTGTTTCCGAGGGCTGCGCCGACGGGGGGCTTTCTCCTGATGCTGGGCTGGTTACTGGTGGGAATCTCGGCCCTTCTTCGCCTGCGAGCCTGAACTCTCTGTTTCCAGCCGTCCCTCCTTCAGCTAGAAGGCAGGCCGTTTGATCCTGATCACCGCGCCGGAGCCGTCCATGTCCGATCCGTCCACGCCCCTTCCCGACGTTCATGTGCAGGCCGAGGTGCTTGTCCAGGCCCTGCCGCACATGCAGCGCTATGACCAGCAGGTCGTGGTGATCAAGTATGGCGGCCATGCCATGGGCGACCGTGCGGCGGCGGAGGATTTTGCCGAGGATGTGGTTCTGCTCGAGCAATCGGGCATTAAGCCCATCGTCGTCCATGGCGGCGGGCCGCAGATCGGCAAGATGCTGGAAAAGCTCGGGATCAAGTCCGAGTTCAAGGGCGGGCTTCGCGTTACGGATGCGGCCACGGTCGAGGTCGTCGAGATGGTGCTTGCCGGCTCCATCAACAAGCAGATCGTCGGCTGGATCGGGGCTGAGGGCGGCAAGGCTGTCGGTCTGTCCGGCAAGGACGGCAACATGGTCACCGCCCGCAAGGTGACCCGCACCACGGTCGATCCTGATTCCAATATCGAGAAGGTGGTGGATCTCGGCTTCGTCGGCGAGCCGGAGAACGTGAACCGGGCGGTTCTGGATCAGGTTCTCCAAGCCGAGCTGATCCCGGTCCTTGCCCCGGTCGCGACCGGCCAGGATGGCCAGACCTACAACGTCAACGCCGACACCTTCGCCGGCGCCATTGCAGGCGCCATGACGGCCAAGCGCCTCCTGCTACTGACGGACGTCCCGGGCGTTCTCGACAAGAACAAGAACCTCATTCCGGAAATGACCATCGAGGATTGCCGCCGCCTGATCGCCGACGGCACCATCACGGACGGCATGATCCCGAAGATCGAAACCTGCATCTATGCCCTGGAGAAGGGTGTGGAAGCGGTCGTCATTCTCGACGGCAAGGTGCCGCATGCAGTGCTGCTGGAGCTGTTTACCGACCATGGTGCAGGCACCCTGATCCGGAGGGGGTAAGGCTTTACCCTTCACGAAGCGTCCGAAAGCGCCTATATTTTTGTCAGTGGGGCCGCACGGCCCCATTGCCGTCTTTGGGATCCATGAACGCTAAACCGTCTGCTGAAAACCACCTGTCGTCGTCCGACTCCCGACAATTCTCGCATGTGGAGACGTGGGTCTTCGACCTGGACAATACGCTCTACCCGCACACCTCGCGGGTCTGGCCTCAGATCGACGAGCGCATCACGCTCTACATCACGGAACTTTTCGGGCTCGATGGCCTGTCCGCCCAGGCGCTGCAGAAGTATTTCTATCACAAATATGGCACGACCCTTAAGGCGCTCATTGAGGAGCACGATATCGATCCGCACGACTTCCTCGATTTCGCCCACGATATCGACCACACGGATATCGAGCTGAACCACAGCCTGGGAGAAGCCATCGAGAAGCTGCCCGGCCGCAAGCTCATCCTCACCAACGGTTCCCGCAAGCATGCGGAGAACGTGGCAAAGAAGATCGGCATTCTCGACCATTTCGAGGATGTGTTCGACATCGCGGCCTCGAACTTCGTGCCCAAGCCCGACCGGCGCGCCTACGAGATCTTCCTTGAGAAGCATGGCGTGGAGCCTGCCCGCGCGGCCATGTTCGAGGATATTGCCAAGAACCTGACCGTGCCGCACGAACTCGGCATGACGACCACCCTCATCGTGCCCAAGACCTTCGATCCGTTCCGGGAGAGCTTCGAGCAGGAGGCAGTCCAGACGCCGGATATCGACTACATCACCAACGATCTGGCGGATTTTTTGCGCGCCTACGCGTTGCCGGTGAAGTAGAGTTGGAAATGGCTCCACTTCCCGTCATCACCGGCCTTGTGCCGGTGATCCCGATAGCTTGAAGCTCTGCGCTCTTCACATCGAGATGGCCGGGACAAGCCCGGCCATGACAGCTGTGGGCTAACCCGACATAGAAAACAAAAATGGCCTCCTTTCGGAGGCCATTTCCATTCCAATGAACGAAGAGCTTAAGCGGCCTTCGTGTTGATCTTGCTCTCGGCGATCCGGTTGAGCTTCTGATCCGTGGCCTTTTCCTGATCCAGGATCTGATGCAGGACGCCGGCGCAATCCTCACGGCCGAGCTGCTTGGCCCAGGCCGTGAGCGTCCCGTAGCGGGTGATCTCGTAGTGTTCCACGGCCTGAGCAGCGGCGAGAAGCGCTGCATCGAGAACCTGCGGATCATCGATATCGCCGGCGATATCCTGAGCTTCGTCGATGATGCCGTCGATGGCCGGGCAGGTCGTGCCCTTCGGATCGTGGCCATGCATCCGGAATACCTGCTCGACCATTTGGATCTGTTGCTGGGTTTCGCCAAGATGGGTCTGGAACGCCTGCTTGAGCTGCGGATCGCTCGCTTTCTCGATCATTTCCGGCAACGCCTTCGTGATCTGCTGCTCGGCGTAGTAAATGTCCTGCAGGGTGTGGATGAAGAGATCATCCAACGATTTGATATCCTTTGACAAAAGGCCCATAGCGCAATCCTTCCCAAGTTCTGAGCTGTACGGATATGCGAACGCCATCAACCACGTGGCGCCCCGTGTAGCGTGGGAAGAACGTCGTGGACGAAAGGCAGTTCCCGGCCTATTCCACGGCCCGAAGATTCCGGCCCTGAAGACGGAGCCACTCGGCCCGGGCCTCGGCATCGCCCTCGTCGAATTCGAGGGTTTCGATCTTTTGTCCGCGCTTGACGATCTTGTCCGTCGAGACCCGGATCTGGGAGACATCGTCCTGCGCCTGCCGGAAATGTGTGTCGAGTTTCGACACCCGGGCATCGAGGCGCTCGACATCCTCCAGGAGCTTCTGCACCTCGACCTGAATCACCCTTGCCTCCTCGCGGATGCGGGCGTCGCGGACTAGCGCCTGCATGACCTGGATGGCGAGTGTCAGCAGCGAAGGCGAGACGATGACGATACGGGCGCGATGCGCCTTCTGCACCACATCGTCGAAATGCTCGGCGAGGTCCGCATAGATCGACTCCGCAGGCACGAACAGCATCGCGATGTCCTGGGTCTCGCCCGGGATCAGGTACTTTTCCGCGATGTCCTTCACATGCACGAGCATATCGTTGCGGACCTTCGCGGCGGCGCGGCTGCGTGCCTCATCGCCCTTGGCCTCCCGGAAGAGGGTGAAGCCCTCCAGCGGGAACTTGGCATCGATCACGAGGCCGCGCTCGTCGCCCGGCAGGCGCACGAGGCAATCCGGCCGCGTGCGGTTCGACAGGGTCGCCTGGAACTCGAAGGCGTTGGCCGGCAGCCCGTCGCGGACGATCGCCTCCATCCGTCCTTGCCCATAGGCACCTCTCGTCTGCTTGTTGGAGAGGATGTCCTTGAGCCCCACGATCTCGCCGGTGAGGTTTGTCAGGTTCTGCTGCGCCGCGTCGATCACGGCGAGGCGCTCGTTCAGCTTGGACAGGTTCTCCGTCTGGTGGCGCGTGGAGGTCTCCAGTCCCTGCCCGACCCGGTGCTGCAGCCCGTCGATCCGCTCCGAGATCATGCGCACGAAATCGCTCTGGCGAGTGCCGAAGACCTCGGCCATGGTCCGCATCCGCCCAGTCATCTCCGACTGCGCTCGGGTGAGTTCGGCGACCTTGTCGTCCATCTCCCGCGCCCGCTCGGCCGCGATGGCAGCCTCCAACGCCCTCTCCCGCCGGGTCCGCAGGAGAAGCACCGTCACGAGCAAGAGGAGAAGGAGACTCAACCCCGCCATCCCCATGACGATCTGACCCCAGGTCAGGGATGTCTTGCCGAGGATCAGGACAACGTCGTTCATGGAGCTTATAGTTCCGGTTGACGGATGCATCCGAACATAAGACGAACGATTTGACCATCCTCAGCTAAGCGCTTATCTCCCGCGATCATGAGCATCAGACCCCTCGTCATCATTCCCGATTCCAAGCTCCGACTGGTTTCTGAACCTGTTAAGGAAATCACGAGCGAGATCCGCCGGCTGGCCGACGACATGCTGGAAACCATGTACGACGCCCCCGGCGTCGGCCTCGCCGCCATCCAGATCGGCGTGCCGGTCCGAATGGTGACCATGGACGTGTCGAAGTCAGAGGACGAGCGCCAGCCGCTGGTGCTCATCAACCCGGAAATCACTTGGGCTTCGGAGGAGAAGCGCACTTACGAGGAAGGCTGCCTGTCGATTCCCGAATATTACGAAGAGGTCGAGCGACCGGACCGGGTGCGTTTCCGCTATATGAACCTGCAGGGCGAGACGATCGAGCAGGACGCGGACGGGCTCCTGGCCACCTGCGTGCAGCATGAGATCGATCACCTGAATGGCGTGCTCTTCATCGACTATCTGTCGAAGCTCAAACGCGACCGGGTGATGACCAAGTTCAAGAAGGTGGCACGGCGCGAGGCGGGAGCATGAGCCTGCGCGTCGTCTTCATGGGCACGCCCGATTTCGCGGTGCCCACTCTCTCCGAGATCGTCGGCCAGGGTCACGACGTCATCGCCGTCTACACCCGCCCGCCCGCCGCGGCCGGCCGCGGCATGGAGTTGAAGCCCTCCCCCGTCCACAAGATGGCCGACCGGTTCGGGATTCCCGTGCTGACGCCGAAGACCCTGCGCACGGAGGAAGCAGCCGAGATTTTCCGCAGCCACAATGCCGACGTAGCAGTCGTCGTGGCCTATGGCATGCTGCTGCCGAAGACGATCCTTGAGGCGCCGGAACTCGGCTGCCTCAACCTTCACGCCTCCCTCCTCCCCCGCTGGCGCGGCGCGGCCCCGATCCAGCGGGCGGTCATGGCTGGCGACAAGGAAACGGGCGTCGCCGTCATGAAGATGGAAGAAGGCCTCGATACAGGCCCCGTCGCCATGGTCGAGCGCGTGGCGATCACGCCGGACATGAATGCAGGCGAGTTGCATGACAGGCTCATGGTTCTCGGCGCCGACCTCATGGTGCGGGCACTCGCCGCTCTCTCGCGTGGGGGCCTGGGCTTCACGCCCCAGCCGGAGGACGGCGTGACCTACGCCCACAAGATCAAGAACGAGGAAGCGCTGATCGACTGGTCGCAGCCGGCTCAGGCGGTTCATGATCATATCCGCGGTCTCTCGCCCTTCCCCGGCGCCTATTTCACCGCAGATTTCGGCAAGGGCCAGGAGCGGGTGAAGGTTTTGCGAGCGACCCTGGGACAAGGCTCAGCTTCGCCCGCGACTCTCATCGACAATGATGGTACGATATCCTGTGGCGAAGGGGCGATCCGTCTGATCCAGGTGCAGCGTGCCGGCAAGGGACCCGTATCATTCGAGGAGTTCCTGCGTGGCGTGAGGCTTGGATCGGGCGCCAAATTTGCATGAGGTCCGGCATGGGGATCCGGCTTGAGGAATCCGCCGATTGGCCTGCGCTCTACACCATCTATTCCGCAGCCTTCGGACAATTGGCCGAAGCGGATCTCGTGCGGGACATGCACGATGATGGTGATCTCATCCTCTCCCTCATCGCCTATGACGACAAGCCGGCCGGCCACATCGCCTATTCCCGTCTGATCCTGCTCGAGACTCCGTCTATCAAGGCGGCAGTCCTCGCCCCCTTGGCCGTTACACCCTCGTTCCAGAAGCAGGGTATCGGCGCGGCCCTCGTCCAGGACGGGCTGAAGCGGCTGACGGAAAAAGACTACGATCTGGTCCTGGTGTTGGGAGAGCCGCATTATTACGGCCGCTTCGGTTTCGATCCGAAATTGGCGGAAAAGCTGAAAACCCCTTATGACGGGCCTTATCTTCAGGGTCTCGCGCTTTCGGACAGGGGCAAAGGCGCCCATGGTCCGGTATCCTACGCCCAGGCATTCGCAGAACTGGAATAACATGCCTCGCTACAAGCTTGTCGTCGAATATGACGGCACGCCCTTCACCGGTTGGCAGCATCAGACGAACGGCCTCTCCGTCCAGCAGGCGGTGGAGGATGCCATCGCACGGTTCACAGGTTCAGCCGTGCGCATTCACTGCGCCGGGCGCACCGACTCCGGAGTCCACGCCACCCATCAGGTCGTACACGTCGATTTGGAAAAGGAATGGCGGCCGGACACGGTGCGTGATGCCACCAACGCTCATCTGAAGCCCGCTCCCGTCGCGATCCTCTCGGCGCAGGTCGTGCCCGGGGCGTTCAACGCCCGCATCTCCGCCATCAAGCGCCACTACGTCTATCGTATCCTCAACCGCCGTGCGCCGCCGACGCTCGATGCGAGCCGCGTCTGGCACGTGGCCTGGGCGCTCGATGCCGACGTCATGCACGAAGCCGCACAATTGCTGATCGGGCGGCACGATTTCACGACGTTCCGGGCGGCGGAATGTCAGGCCAATAGCCCGATCCGCACCCTCGACCGGCTCGATGTGGAGCGGGTCGGCGACGAGATCCGCATCTATGCCTCCGCCCGCTCGTTCCTGCATCATCAGGTGCGCTCGATGACGGGAACCCTGGAGCGCGCTGGCGCAGGGCGCTGGTCGGTGGAGGACGTACGCGCAGTCCTCGACGCGCGCGACCGCAAGCGCTGCGGGCCCATGGCACCGCCAACGGGCCTCTATCTCATCGGTGTCGATTACCCGGACCTAGCCTAGAAGGCCCCGCATTGCCATTCCGACGAATGAATTGAGCACGATGCCGAGGACGACGATGCCCAGCGCTGGCAGGCTCCCGAGCCCCAGAGTCGCCTTGGTGGCGAACCATTGCAATCTCACGATGATGATCGCGAAGGCGAGGCTGAACAGGCTGGCGAGCCCCGGAGGCGCCCAGCCGAGAAGCATGAGCATGGCCGGAACCGAAAGGACCAGCATACCGATGACGGAGATCCAATTCGTCACGATCACGAAGGGTACATAGGCCTTCTCGAGCCGAAACCTTCGCGCGACCCAGATCATCGCGAGCGGCAAGGCGACGAAGCCCGCCACATGGCCGAACGCCACGACGAGATCGACCCAGACATTGTCGAGAAGGGATCGATCCGGCTGAAGGAGACCGAGGCGGAGGCGCTCGAAGGCAAGGGACACGACAAAAGCCGGCAACGTGAGCCAGATCGCCATGAAGGAGCGCCAGAAGCCCCGCTCACTCATATCGAAGGATTTCAGGCCCTCGGACCTGCTATGAAGCAGATCCAGCGTTCCCCTGAACGAGCGGTTGACCTCATCAGCCGTGACGATCATGAGCGGCCTCTTTTTCGAAGACGATTGCCCTCGGAAATGGACGGACCCTGCAAAACGTTCCGGCTATTCTTCGACTTTAGTCTAAATAGTCAAGTTCCCCTTTTGAACTCACGCGGCGAAATAGGCGTCCAGCACCTTGCGGTAAATCACTGCCAGACGGTCCAAATCGGCAACGGCCACGCGCTCGTCGATCTGGTGCATGGTCTGTCCGACGAGGCCGAATTCGACCACGGGGCAATACTTCACAATGAAGCGAGCATCCGACGTGCCGCCCGTCGTGGAGAGCTTCGGCTGCGAGCCGGTCTCGGCCCTGATGGCGTCGGCGATAAAGCCCACGAACGCATTGGGCGGCGTGAGGAAGGCGACCGCGTTGGTCGGCTCCACCGTCAGAGCATAGCGCACCGTGTTGCCGGCGGCCTCGCGCAGGCGTCGCTCGATCTCCGCCTCCAGGCTATGGGGCGTCCAGAGATCGTTGAAGCGGATGTTGAAGGTCGCCTTCGCCTCGGCTGGGATTACGTTGGCGGCCGGATTGCCCACATCGACCGTGGTCACCTCCAGATTCGAGGCATCGAAATGATCCGTTCCCCGATCGAGTGGCTCCTTCAGAAGCCCGTCGAGCAGGCACATCATGCCCGGAATCGGGTTATCCGCGAGATGCGGATAGGCCACGTGCCCCTGCTTGCCCTCGACAACGATCCTGCCGGTCAACGACCCACGCCGCCCGATCTTGATCATGTCGCCGAGCTGGTTCGGGTTCGTCGGCTCTCCCAGGATGCAATGGTTGAACCGCTCGCCGCGCCCCTTCGCCCATTCGAGGAGCTTTACCGTGCCGTTGACGGCAGGCCCCTCCTCATCTCCTGTGATCAGAAAACCGATGGAACCCTTGAAGTCCGGGTTATCGCGAATGAAATCGAGCGCCCCTGCCATCATGCAGGCGATGCCGCCCTTCATGTCCACCGCGCCGCGCCCGTAGAGCTCGCCGCCATGGATCTCGCCGCTGAACGGATCGTATTGCCACCGGCTCACATCGCCCGGCGGCACCACATCCGTATGTCCGGCGAAGAGAAGATAGGGCTCGCCCTTGCCGTAGCGGGCGTAAAGGTTCTCCACATCGGGCGTGCCGGGCTCGGAGAAGACCGGCCGATGCACCTCGAAGCCCGCCTCCTTGAGCACGCTCTCGATGAAGGCGAGCGCCCCGCCCTCCTCTGGGGTCACCGAGGGGCAGCGCAGGAGGGTTTGGGCGAGGAAAAGCGGTGAGTGTTCCATCGGATCAGTCGCGCAGCAGCTCGTTAATTCCGGTTTTCGCCCGAGTCTGGGCATCGACGCGCTTCACGATGACGGCGCAATAAAGCGATGGGCCGGGGGTGCCGTCCGGGAGCGGCTTGCCGGGGAGCGAGCCGGGGACGACGACTGAATACGGCGGCACGCGGCCGACGAAGACCTCGCCGGTGTTGCGGTCGATAATCTTGGTCGAGGCCGAGATGAAGACGCCCATGGAGAGCACCGAGCCTTCGCCCACGACCACGCCTTCGACCACCTCGGAGCGGGCGCCGATGAAGCAATTGTCCTCGATGATGGTCGGGTTGGCCTGGAGCGGCTCCAGCACACCGCCGATGCCGACGCCGCCGGAGAGATGCACGTTCTTGCCGATCTGCGCGCAGGAGCCGACCGTCGCCCAGGTGTCGACCATGGTGTTCTCGTCCACATAGGCGCCGAGATTGACGAAGGACGGCATCAGCACGACACCGGGCGCGATATAGGCGCCGCGCCGCACGGTGCAGTTCGGAACCGCGCGGAAGCCTGCGGCCTTGAACTCGGTCTCTGACCAGTTGTCGAACTTGGACGGGACCTTGTCCCACCACACGGCGTTGCCCGGCCCGCCCTTGATGATGCCCATGTCGTTCAGGCGGAAGGACAGCAGCACCGCCTTCTTCAGCCACTGATGCACCTGCCACTCGCCACCGGTCTTCTCGGCGACGCGGGCCTTGCCGGAACCGAGGAGGTTCATCGCTTCCTCGACGGCTTCGCGCACGGCGCCGGTCGTCGAAGGATTCACATTGGCCCGGTCTTCCCAGGCGGCGTCGATGGTTTGGGCAAGATTGGACATGGGCAACTCGAGGCAAGGGGTTTCGTTGCCGCCTGATTAGCAACCGCGCTCGGGCCTGTCACGTCATCATCTGCCGGTTGCGCGATTTGACAGATGGATCCCCTTCCAGTCTGCGGCCGCCGGGGATGACACCCATCCCGTCATGGCCGGACTTGTTCCGGCCATCCACGCCTTAATGCCTTGGACAAGAAAGACGTGGATCCCCGGGACAAGCCCGGGGATGACGAAGGAAGAAACAGTTTCGCTTCAGAACGACGTGCGCTGTCGGATCGCTGCCGAGAGCGTGCCCTCGTCGAGATAATCGAGCTCGCCGCCGACGGGGACGCCGTGGGCGAGCTTCGTCACCTTCATGGGGAGATGGGCGAGAAGCTCGGTGATGTAATGGGCCGTGGTCTGCCCGTCGACCGTGGCGTTCAGCGCCAGGATCACCTCCGCGACGCCGGGCTCTGAGACGCGGGCGACGAGACGCTCCAGGTTCAGGTGCTCGGGCCGCACACCGTCGAGCGGCGAGAGCACGCCCCCGAGCACATGATACCTCGCGTTGATCGCGCCAGAGCGTTCGAGCGCCCAGAGATCCGACACGTCCTCCACCACCACGAGGATGGACGGATCGCGCTTCGCATCCCGGCAGATGGTGCAGGGATCCGAGGTATCGACATTGCCGCAGGATGAGCACACGACGATGCGCTCGTTGGCGACGCGCATGGCATCGCTCAGCGGGTTGAGCAGCGTCTCGCGCTTCTTGATGAGGTGAAGCGCCGCGCGCCGCGCCGACCGTGGACCTAAGCCCGGCAGGCGGGCGAGGAGCTGGATCAGGCGCTCGATCTCAGGACCGGCGACGTGCTGGGCCATTCAAGGTCTCTTTTGCTTTTGTTGCATCGCTGAGTGCGAAGAACCGGTATCCACTTCTTCGCGCGATGCTCTGCTCAGAACAGCTTCAGGCCCGGGGGCAGCGGCAGGCCCTTGGTGAGGCTTTCCATGCGCTCCTGCGTGATCCGCTCCGCCTTGCCGCGGGCATCGTTCATGGCGGCGACGATGAGATCCTCGAGGATCTCCTTCTCGTCCGGGTTCATGAGCGAGGGATCGATATTGATGGACTTGAGGCTGCCCTTGCCGGTCACCTTCACGGTCACGACGCCGCCGCCGGCGGTGCCGTCGACTTCGAGAGTGTCGAACTCGGCCTGGGCGTCCTGCAGCTTCTGCTGCATCGCCTGAGCCTGCTTCATCAATCCCATAATGTCCTTCATGACCCTATCCTTGAATTAAAACAGATCGTCGTCTTCCTCAGACTCGTGCGCGGCCAGCGCATCGGCCTCGCCGAGGATTTCCGTTTCCGCATCCTCGCCCGGCTTCTCCGCGCGCTCGATCACGTTCACGATCTGCGCGCCGGGAAACTTCGACAGCACCGCCTGCACGAGAGGATGATTGGCCGCGCCTTCCTTGCGCTCGCGCTCGGCCGCGACCGCCTTCTCGTGCAGTGTCTGCTGCCCCTCTTCAGAGGAGAGCGCCACCATCCAGCGCTCGCCCGTCCATTGCTGGAGCGCGCGGGTGAGATCGTTGGCGATGGTGCGGCTGCCGGTCTCGGTGAGGCTGAGCTCAATGCGGCCCTCTTCGAAACGGACGAGACGCACATCCCGTTCGAGTTGCGATTTCAGTACGATCTCGCGCCTCTCGCCGGCGAGCGCCACCACGTCCTCGAAGCGGCGCAGGCGCATGGTCGGCTCAGTCTGTGCTGCCTGAGGGCGCGGCCGCGGGTGGGGCTGGGACGTCGCAAGCGCCATGTTGCCGGAGGTGGCAGGACCGGAAGGGCGCGGTGTCGGCGCGGAAGGGCCGCCGGCGGGAAGAGGTGCACCGTCCTTCAGGGCGCGTAGGGCCTCGTCCGGCGTCGGCAGATCGGCCGCATAAGCGAGGCGCACGATGACCATTTCCGCCGCGGCAATCGGGCGGTTCGAAGATTGAACCTCGGGAATGCCTTTCAGAAGAATCTGCCAGGCGCGCGACAGGGTCCGCACCGAGAGCTTCTGCGCGTAATCCGTGCCGCGGGTCCGCTCGATCTCGGAGAGCGCGGGATCTTTTGCCGCTTCCGGGATCAGCTTGAGGCGAGTGACGATATGCGAGAAGGCGGCGAGATCGGAGAGGACCACGGCCGGATCCGCGCCGGCATCGTATTGCGAGCGAAGGCTTGCGAAAGCCGCCGGCACATCGCCGCGCATCACGGCCTCGAACAGGTCGATGACCTGAGTGCGATCGGCAAGCCCCAGCATGTCGCGCACGGTGTCGGGCGTGACGACGCCTGCGCCATGGGCAATGGCCTGATCCATGAGGGAGAGGGAATCGCGCGCCGAGCCTTCCGCTGCGCGGGCGATGGCGGCGAGCGCCTCCTGGTCCGCCTGCACGCTCTCGGCGTCGCAGATGCGGCTCAAGTGGGCCACGAGCTTGTCCGCCTCGATGCGGCGCAGATCGAAGCGCTGGCAGCGGGACAGGATCGTGACGGGAACTTTCCGGATTTCGGTGGTGGCGAAGATGAACTTCGCATGCGGCGGCGGTTCCTCCAACGTCTTCAGGAAGGCGTTGAACGCCTTCTCCGAGAGCATGTGGACCTCGTCGATGATGTAGACCTTGTAGCGGGCCGAGACCGGCGAATAGCGGATGCCGTCGATGATCTGGCGGACATCGTCGATGCCGGTATGGGACGCGGCGTCCATCTCCAGCACGTCCACATGCCGCGATTCCATGATGGCTTCGCAATGGATGCCAAGTTCCGGCATGTGGATGGTGGGAGCACCGGAGCCGTCCTGCCTCTGGTAGTTGAGGCCGCGGGCGAGGATGCGGGCAGTAGTGGTTTTGCCGACGCCGCGGACGCCGGTGAGCATCCAGGCCTGCGGGATGCGGCCGGTCTCGAAGGCGTTCGACAGGGTGCGCACCATTGCCTCCTGACCGATCAGGTCGTCGAAGGTCTTGGGGCGGTATTTTCGAGCGAGAACGCGATAGGGGGAGGCCTTCGCTGCGGGAGCAGGCGCGGCGGGGAAGCCCGGCAGGGCCGGCTCGTCGTTCAGGGGCGTGCCGGCTGTGGTATCGTCCATCGACTGCAAGGCTTTGGAGAAACTTATAGGTGGGAGGCTGGACGAAGACCCGTTCGGTCTCGTTAGGGCTGCTTCCTTCCGGACCTGACCCGGTTGGCGAGTGAGACGTCCCTCGCCAACCTCCCACCGGCTATATGGGCGTATCGGCTGCGAAACGCAAGTTGGAAACAAGCCCCCTCCAAAGTCATCCCCGCTCTCCACTGCGGTCGAGTATCATTCCCGGCCGGAGCGCAGCAAAGGGGAAGGGAATCCATGGTGCTGAGCGTTGGCTGGATCCCTTCCCTCACCTTCGGCTCGCCGGGGATGACACCCGAGATCAGGGATAACGACGGTCGAAGGCTGACATCACGCCGCAGGCTCGGTTACATAGCGCCATGACATTCACGCTCGATTCCCGGCTCGACGCCGACACGCTCCCCGTCGGCGACCTCGCCCTCTCCTCCGTCCTGCTTCTGAACGACGCACGCTTTCCCTGGTTCGTGCTGGTGCCGCGCATCGAGGGGATCAGCGAACTCACGGATCTCTCGGAGGAACAGGCCGTCCAGCTGATGCAGGAGATCCGCATCGCCACCAAGGTCATGCTTGAGCTCTCGAAGCCCGACAAGGTGAATGTGGGGGCGCTGGGCAACATCGTGACGCAGCTTCATGTGCACGTGATCGGGCGCTTCCGCTCCGATCCGGCCTGGCCCGGCCCCGTTTGGGGCCATGGCACCCGCATGCCCTATCCCGACCACGCGGCGAGCGCCCTGATCGAGCGCGCCGCCGCCCTTTTCGCAGCGGCCTGATCCCATGAACCGACCCATCGGCTACATCACGAACCCGCTTGTCCGCCACAGCGCCGAGCGGGACCCGGAGGCGCTCGCCAAGGCCGCGCAGGATCCTCGCACCGCCATGGTGATCCTGGCCGGCGACCTGCCGATCCTTCAAGCGGGAGAGCCGGGAACGAGCCTCCTGTCCGCTTCGGTGCTGAACCGTATCCCCGGCCATCAGGAGCAGGTCTTTCTCGGCACCCTCGGGGATCGCCCGGTGGTGGCGACCCTGGCGGCGCCGGAGGCTGCGGAGCTGTTCCAGGATGATCCTGCCTTCGCGGTCGTGGACCTGCGCTCCATCGCCGTGCGCGGCCTCGTGCCTGAGGACGAGCTCGGGATGCTCGCCATGGCGAAATCCCTGCTCGACTGGCACCGGCGCCACCGTTTCTGCGCCAATTGCGGCGCTCCGACGAGCCTCGCCCAAGCAGGCTTCCGGCGCGACTGCGCTGCTTGCGGCGCCCAGCATTTTCCTCGCACCGACCCGGTGGTGATCATGCTGATCACGCGCGGCGACAAGTGCCTGATGGGCCGCCAGCCGCGTTTCGTCGAAAAGATGTATTCCTGCCTCGCGGGGTTCCTGGAGCCGGGCGAGACCATCGAGGACGCGGTCCGCCGGGAAACTTTTGAGGAAGCCGGCATCCGTGTGGGTGCGGTGCGCTACATGACCTCCCAGCCCTGGCCGTTTCCGTCCAACATCATGATCGGCTGCATCGGCGAGGCGCTGACCGAGGAGATCGCCTTCGACGGCGAGGAGTTGGAGGATGCCCGCTGGTTCACGAAGGACGACGTGAGGCGCATGCTGGCTGGCTCCCACGAACAATATGCGGCGCCCTCCCCCATCGCGATAGCGAATCGCCTGATCCGGGAATGGGTGAAGGAGTAAGCGCATTTGAAGTGGGTCGTCCCGGACGAAGCGCAGCGAGATCCGGGATCGTTGGCGGGATGGGGCGCCTGGACCTCAACCCTGTCATCCCCGCGCAGGCGGGGATCCAGTACCACTGAAAGTGCCGGACTGGCGGAAGGTCGTGGTGATGGATCCCGGGCTCCGCTGCGCGGCCCCGGGATGACAGTGCGTACTCGTCTTGCGGTCCCGGATCTTCGCTGCGCTTCGTCCGGGATGACGTTTCTTGATGAGGGCTCTCCTGGCGTCATCCCCGTCCCCGGACTTGATCCGGGGATCAGTCCCGGGGATCCCCGTCTGCTTCGGCTCTTGGATAAAGACGTAGATGGCCAGATCACATCCGGCCATGACGGGCGCGGGTGTCAAAGAGCCAGCAGTCTGGGGCCCGCAGCTTGCGCTGCAAGCCTGACGGTTGATCGAGGGTGGCGCGACGGGCAGCCCGGCTCGATGTCTGATGGTGAAGGGAAGAGCCGAACTGCCTCTTCGCGCACGGCTTGTTGAGGCGGACAGGCGAGGCCGGCTCAGTCAACCGCCGCAGGCGGTGACCGTCTGCGCGA
>NZ_JBVVAK010000030.1:0-72840 GCF_055792825.1 Microvirga sp. GN3 | reverse complement strand
GCGAAGCGGCCGTGCGCACCGTCGTCGATACGGCTCGGCTCACGCCAAGTGTCACCGTCTTCGGCACCATTCTCGCTACCGTCAGCGCCTGAAACCAGCCTCAGCAACGGCGTGGGTAATTACACGACGTTCTTGAGTGTCGTCGTTCCACTTCCATCGTTCAAGGCGACAGTGTAGCTGCCATCCGCCAATCGCGTCACCGTATAATCGGCTCTGGCACCGCTGAAGATGATCTGGTCGTAATCGCCGCCGCCATCGATCGCGTCGTTGCCCTTGGTGGCACCGAACACGTCGTCGCCCGCAGCGCCATTGATGGTGTCGGCGAAAATCGTTCCGGCATAAAAATCAGTCTTGGACGATCCGATAAACTTCTGAGCATACTTGTCGAGAGCGTCAGCGTATACGTTCAGCTGATTGGAAGGTGCCAACTTGCCCTTCATATAGGCTGCTGCGAAGTTATGGACCGGCCCATTCGCTTCGATCTCAGCCTCCTCGGTGCCATTGGCGGGAACAGCATTAAACAGCTCGAGGCCAGAGATCTTCAGTTGAGCACTGCCACCGATGAAATAGCCGTTACTGTCGAAGCTTCCGCTTCCACGCGTTCCATACTCGATAGCGTTGATCGTGCCTGCAACGGTATGCGTTCCAAAATTGTATTGGACGCTGCCGTGGGCGAGAACATATTTCCCGGCTGATCCAGTGCCATAGCCCAGGAACATCTCTTCCCCAGCCATGGTCGATGTAACACCTGGGTTTGCAGCTTGATTATCGAACGAGGGCATGACCCCATCGACACTCGACAGGAATCCCCCACGGATGAAGGCTTCGAAGTCCATCCCATCAGAATCGCTCGCATCGATGGTAATGACACCCTGCTGGGCCAAGAGGTTGCCGGAAGTGATGCTTGTATCGGAGAACTGGAAGTTCTCCACGTTGCTGACAGTATCTCCCCCCTCCGAGCCTGCGGTGCGCTCGTCAGTGATCGTGAAGCTACCATCGCCATTCTGGATGATGGTGTAGTCCGCACGCAGACCGGAAAACACGGCGAAGTCGTTGCCATCGCTGCCGTTGATAACGTCATTGCCGCCGCCGCCTTGAATAGTATCGTCATTCGCGCTGGCGACAAGGTTATCGGCGTAGCTGGAACCGATGATGTTTTGCGCGTAGCCGTCCAATGCGTCGTTGAGTTTTGCAACTAAGGCTGCACTCGTCCCGGCGCCTTGCAGAGCCTTATAGAAGTCATATACGGCGTTAAACGGCTTTGCCGGATCTGTGTTGATGCCCGCACCTCTTTCGGCGCTGATATCCCACCCTAAGATAATCAAATCCGCCGTGACGCCAGTCAGTTCACTAGGACCACCTGACTGCGCCGTGTCCAGTGTGCCGAATACGACCGAATTGATTGTTCCCGAAATCCCGTGTCCATAGGCTGCACCATGGTGGATATAATCATAGGCCAGGTTCTCGCCTTCGATGAGAACCTGCTTATTTGTCGCGGCATCTGACCCGTCCTTGTAACGGAAACCAACCTGAGTCCCGTTCTGATACGTCGGCGGACCTCCGTATGGATTGACATCAGGCGTACCCCCATAAAAGCTGGATGTTCCTGCCTTTAGTCCCTGGAAATAGGCCTCAAAATAGGTGCCGAGATCGACGCCGTTTGCAGCAGACGATGCATTGATCGTGATGGCCTTAGGTATGGACACGTCAGCTCCCCTTTGTCTCGCATGCCCGCGCCGGCGGGGCTTGGAAATCGCCACGGATCGGCCGCGGCGATCCTTTCGGGGAGCAGCTTCTACTTACACAAGCAAGTCGAGTCTAGATTAAAATCAAATATTAGAACACATCTAGACTACTGACCATATGTAATCTTTAATTAAAATCATTAGAAACTGACGTCTATACAAGCGCGCCTATGCTTCCGAATTGTAATAATTAAAATCTACTGCCTGCCATTACCACAAACTTCCTTAATGGCATGGAACTCCAACAATTGCTTTCCTACTGAAGTCAAATAGCGACTGACGGAAGAAGGCTTAAGTTGGAAAGATTCCTGCTGAGGCTGGTTGCAGAAGAAGAGCTCCACTCATCTCAATCGCCTCTCACTGCCAACTATGGTTTCACTTTTGGTTGATATGAATAGCTGCCATCCCGCTGAGAGAGGACGCATATCGATCGCCGTCATCCAGAGTCAGCGCGACCTTCAGGTGCACAATCCTCCTGCGGCGGTTTTATAGACACAAAGTCATTGCGCGCTATCGAATGAGCGACGTGCTCTTTAACTTTAGCAGGCTCTCTGCGCTTATCGAGAGTCTGGATCCTGCAACGTTGTCATCTCAGACGAGGCGCGAAGATAGTTCGCGTTGTGCCTGCCATGCGTCGATCGACCAGCTTCCTGCGCCAAATGCGACGAGAAGTAAGAAGCCGCCTGCAATCGCGAGATCTTTGTTGAAGTGAATGAACTCGCTGATGTCTGCGATGTGCCTATGAAAGAGGATGGCGGTCAGAACGCAGAAACCTCCTAAGGCCAATGCAGCCAGACGTGTTTGGAAGCCGCAAGCGATCAGCAGACCGCCACCTAGTTCGGTTACGATGACGAGCGGCAGAAGCATTCCTGGTACACCATGATTTTCCATGTATTGTACCGTTCCCTCGTAATATCCGATCTTGTTCCATCCCTCGACAACGAAGATGAACGCCAACATGAGCCTTGCGACAAAAGAAATCGGCGCCTGAAGCTTGATCATTGTCACCGTCCCTTACAAGATCCCGACGCGAGGGAGCCGTGTCGGAGAAATGCTCAGCCTTCTACCGCTTCATTGAGGAGTTCCTTCTATAGCCTCGGCCAGATCGCGATATTCCTCGCACTCCGTTCCACACAACGTCTGAATGATCTGCAATTGCTCCCGAGCGAGATCGAGCTTGCCCTGGGTAACATAGGCCTCGCCGAGATACTCGCGCACCTGGGCATATTTCGGATCCATAGCGACCGACTTGAGATAGTAGCCGATGCCCTCGTCGATCCGCCCAAGTTTTCGTGTGATGTACCCGCGATAATTGAGGGCCTTTGGCGTGTCCGGATTTCGAACCATGTTGAGCACTTCCAGTGCCTCGTCGAAACGCTCGGCCTGCGCAAGAGCATAGGCGTAATCTGTCACGGCCTCGTCCGTCAAAACCTCACTTCTGACTTGGACGCACCGACGGGATCTCTGGCTATAGATCTGACCTCTGGGGCAGGTCACCATATTGAGGGAGCCAGCATCACTGCCGCGTCCACCCTGCCGGCCTGCGCTTCCATTATTTCCACCCCCGCCGTCACTTCCGCCCCCGGCATTGCCGCCGCTGCCACCGCCGGAGTTTCCGCCTTCACCTGCCCCCATGGCAGGTGTGAGAACGCACGCGGTGCCGATCGACAAGACAAAAGCTCCTGCCAACAAACCGAGACGACGTATCATTTCACTATGATGCTTCATCGTGTCCTCCTGGAGGGTTCAGCCCTTTCATCAAGAAAACCAAACCTCGGGCTTCACTCGACCCGACGGCTATTGTTTGTCTCTCCTACAAACTCATCTGCATCTCACTCTTTGACGTATCGTGGGCCGGTCCTGATCGACAAAGAGGGATTTCGAATGCGATGTGACAACGTCCATTGCCTTCAATTTCAGCGCTCGTTCCGTATTCAGCCAGAATATCTTCCACAATACCGAGGCCAAGTCCGCTCGACCCGGGATCGGATCGTCCTGGCATGCCGCGCTCAGGTCTTGCTCCGTCAGCGTTCCCTGAGAAGCCAGGACCATCGTCCTCAACGCTGATCCGAGCCTTATCGCCCTTTCTTGCCACTTGGATAGTGACATGGGTCTTTGCCCATTTTCGGGCGTTGTCGAGCAAGTTGCCCATGACCTCACCGAAGTCATGGGGATCCATGTCCACGGCCAAGTCAGCAGGGATGTCCGTCTGCCAGATGAGCCGTTCCCCCCGTGGCATGTGCTGCATCAGCCGCAGGAGGCGAGCAATCGTTTCGTCCACCTGTGCATAGGCACCACAGCCGACCGACGTGCCACTGGTGCGGACTCGCGCGACCTCGCGCTCAACGTGATTGCGGATCAACTCCAGCTGCTCCTGCACGCACGCTGCGGCATCCTGTAGACCCGCTTTCTCAGGGCGCCGCACCTCACCGCCAAGAATCGTCAGCGGCGTCTTCAACCCGTGAGCCAATGCCCCAGCACGGTCTCGGGCCTTACGGACAAGGTTCTCCTGCCGATCGAGAAGTTTGTTGATGCTGTCGACGAGCGGAGCCACCTCGTTCGGAAAGCGTCGGGTCATGCGCCGGATCTGGCCGGTCTGAACCGCATTCAACTCATGTCCGACAGCCCCCAACGGGCGCAGACCGAGCGAGAGCTGGATCCAGGCAAAGAGAACAAGAACGGCGGCAATAGGGATGAGGACACGGGTCACATCCCATCCGAAGGCCTGCCGCAATTCGACAACCTGCCCGTGATCCAGGGCGACGGCAAGGCTGATACTGCGAGGACCTTGCTCGCCATCCACTGTGACCTGCCGTTCGATGACGTAGAGCTCTGATCCGTCAGGTCCATCGATCTCGAACGCTTTGTCGCGTTCGGCACTCTCGCGCGATTCAGCCAGGGAGAGTTCCTTGTCCCAAAGCGAGCGCGAGCGCATGATTGGGCGTCCTCCCTCGGAGACTTGCCAATAGGCGCCGCCATATGGCTGGTGATAACGCGGATCTGTCAGCTTCTGACTGAGCCCGTCCTCTCCTTCGGTACCGAAGGCTGTCGCCAATTCCGTCCAGTGGATGTTGAGATCCTGTTCCACGTACCGGAGAACCTGCCGTTCGAAGAAGACGACGAGAGAAGCGCCCGCGACGGCAATCGTTGCCACGATGGACATGACAGCGACGAGCAGCAATCGAAGCCGTATGGAGTTCCTTGTCATGGTACCGGTGTCTCCATGATGTAGCCGTGGCCACGCCTGGTTCCGATTGCTTCCGTGCCGATCTTGCGCCGGAGACGTGCCACCAAGGCTTCGACTGCATTGCTCTCCGGCTCGTCCGATCCATAGACATGCTCGACCAGCTCGCCCTGAGCGACAACACGATCCCGGTTATGAGCCAGATATCTGAGCAAGCGAAATTCAAGAGGCGACAGCTCGATAGCCCTTCCATTGACCATCACTCGGAGGCGACGCGTATCAATGCGCAGGGTACCGACTTCGATGAGAGGGGTGACATGGCGCCCGACGCGACGCAGCAGGGCAGCCAATCGGGCGAGGAGTTCCTCCATTTCGAAGGGTTTTGTCAGGTAGTCGTCGGCACCGGCATCGATCCCCTCAACCCTCTGCAACCAGGAGCCTCGGGCCGTCAGAACGAGAATTGGGACGGTGCTGGCCTCTTCCCGCAATCGCCGCACCACCACGGACAGGCCCTCGAGCTTCGGCAGACCAAGGTCGAGGATGAGAGCATCGTAATCTTCCGTGGAGGCTCGGAACCAGCCCTCCTCCCCGTCTCTAACGATATCCACGACGTATCCGGTCTCAGACAGAGCGTGCCGGATGTCTCCGGCGATTGCGGGCTCATCCTCGACGAGAAGAATCCTCATCAGCGTCTCCTGATCTGGAGAATTTGATTGTTGCGGGCGTCAACGATGACCTCCCGGTAACGACGGTCCCGGGTCAGAACGAGAAACTCATATTGCCACTCGCCACTCCAGGACTGGCGCAAATCCACCTCCAGAACCTGGCCGGGCACAGCCTTCGAGACCGTTGGGAGAACCTGGTTCAGCGCAAGAGCCCAACCTTGCGAGACGGCCTCGCGGGCGTTCTCGGGCGACGTGCTGCCCCAACTGCGCTGAGCCGGCGCGTCGTCTCCCCCGCGCCCTCGGCCACGTCCGCGGCCGCCGTCATCGTCTCCGCCATGGCCCCTGCCCTGACCGCCACCGCCATCGCGACCCCGCCCGCCATCATCGCCGCCGCCTCGGCCGCTATTGTCTCCGCCCCCCCGACCGCCGTCGCCACCTCCGCTGCCGCTATCGCCATCCTTGGCAAGCGCGACGGACAGCGAGGAACTTTCTACCGTGGTGAAGGCCAGGGTAGCCGCGAGCAGGGCAATAAGCTGACGTCGGACCATGAAGTCTTCCAAAGCTCTCAAGCATAGCACGCCCAGGCTGATATTTCGCTGACATACCCCGTCAGGTTCGCATGTCGCGCATCGTTCAGATTACCCCGGCATCGGCGCTGACCTTTCGCGGCGATGGATGAACGGAGGAAAGACGATGTTGAAGCAAGCCAAAAACGGACCGAGCTTATTGGTCCTCGGCGCCATCCTCGCCTCGCTGACGGCCGCCGTCCCGGCGGTCGTCGCGAGCGCCTTCCTGTCACCGGCGCTGGCCCGTGGGGGCGACGATGGTGGCCGTGGCGGACGGAGCGGAGATGACAGCGGCAGTCGAGGTGGTCGCGGGGGAGACGACAATGGCAGTGACCGAAGTGGGAATGGTAACGGTGGCCGCGGAGGCCGCGGCAGTGACGACGGCGGGCATGGTCATGGCAGCGATGATGGGGGACGCGGACGTGGGGGCGACGATGCCGGGCGCGGACGAGGCCGAGGCGGAGACGATGGGCCAACCCGAAGCCGCGACGACAACTCGCGCAATCACAGCCGGGCAGATGACGGCGCTCGGACAAGGACCCGGGATCAGGATCAGCACCAGATCCGGACACGCACTCGCGGCGCCGATGATCTCATCGAGGTGCGACGGCTTCGCGGGCGTGGCGCGGATGATGCAAATATTCTGGATGACAACGGAGGACGCCTGGACCGCGACAGACGCTTCGAGCCTGGTGATGACCGCAGGATCAATGGCCCATAAGAGGGCATGTGAGACGACCGTGGGAGAGGGCATCCCACGGTCGGGACGATCAGGAGAACGATGACGGACAGTTCATCCTGCGAGGACTCTCTTTCGCAGTATGCGCGTGAGGTCGAATGCGGTGAGCAGGCCGAGGGTGCAGATCACGATACCCAGGCTCTCGGCATAGCTCGGCCATTCATTCAGGAGCGGGATTGCGAGCAGAAGCGCTCCCGAAGGCACCAAGGCAGGAAAGAGCGCAGCCTCGCCCGCGCCTATGCGCGAGACCGCCTTGGCAATAGCAACAGGTGCCAGGCACCCGCCCAGGATGCCCTGAAAGAACACCTGAGCTAACCAGACATCCGACGATGCTGCGCTGTTATGGTTCCAGACCAGAAGGAACGGGAGAAACGTGACCATCGACAGGATGGAGACTTGGCCGATGCCGACCACCGGATCGACCTTCCAGCGACCAAGAAAATAGGTGAAGGTGCCCCAGAGAAGTCCTGCTGCGAGGAAGCACAGATCTCCAAGCCAGACATAAGTAGATGGTTGTGATGGCTGATCGTGCTGATCGGATGCGATGAGCAGCAATCCGGCGACGAGAACTGTCATGCCGAGCAAGCGGAGAACGGGCGGTCGCCTGCCGTCGAGCCACCAGGCAAGTGCATTGGCGCTCATCATCGTCGCCCCTGCGGTCAGCACCACGGCATGAGACAAGGGTGCTAGTCCGAAGGCCGTATTGATGAGTAGACCGAAGAGAGGTCCCGCCAACAGCGTCAATGAGAGGAGACGCACCCACCCGAGCCCATGCTGTTTGCGGCGCGACAGCACCAACGGCGTCAGCAGCAGAGCGGCAACGCCGAAGCGAAGCATGGACATGTCTATGGGAGCAAGGCCGTGCATTCTCCCAAGCCTTGAACCCACATTGTAGCCTGTCCATGCAAGAGCGGCAGTTACCCCCCAGAAGATGCCGATGGCCGTCGATGCCCAGATCTTGCTCTGGACGTCACTCATCTGGGCAAGGGACATGCTAAAGCACCTTTCCGAGTGCCCGGTCGATCCAGACACATTCGGACAGCGGTTGGAGGGCGTGCCTGCACGAGAGGAATTCAGATCTCGGATGCGGGCAGTTTCATTTAGCCCTGGAGTTTTGCCCACATCTCGCGGTCGCGTTCGGCGGTCCAGATGACGGGATGGTCGATGCCGGAGGCCTCGTCGAAGGCACGCGAGACATTGAATGGCAGGCAGTGCTCATAGATAGCGAAGTCGCCGAACTTCGGATCCATCACCTCGCGCGTGGCCGCAAAGCTCTCCTTCAAGGAGCGCCCTCGCGCCACCGACAGATCGGCCGCCCCATACAGACTGGTGACGAAGTCGCGCGTCATCGCCACCGCCTCACGTACCTGCTGCTCTCCCTGCAAGGCGTCGCCACGTCCCGGCGCAATCGCCTTGGGCTGGAAGTCCAGGATCGCATCAAGCGTCTGCGGCCATTCGCGCAAGTGAGCATCGCCGCAATAGCAGGCGGAGTGATACTCCACCAGATCGCCGGTAAACATCACCTCGGCATCCGGCACCCAGGCGACGATATCGCCCGCCGTGTGGCCGGCTCCGAGGTGGAACAGCTTGACCTCGCGCTTGCCGAGGAACACGGACAGGCCGCTCTCGAAGGTCAGTGTCGGCCAGGTCAGGCCCTCCGGGATGCTGCTCTCGCCGCGGAACAGGCGCGGGAAGCGGCCGATCTCGGAGGCCTTATCCTGCTCGCCGCGCTCGACGATGAGATCGTAGGTGGCATTCGACGCGATGATGCCCTGCGCCTGGTAGGCCGAGGCACCGAGCACGCGCACGGCATGATAGTGCGAGAGCACGACATACTTGATCGGCTTGTCGGTGACGGTACGGACGCGAGCGATCACGTCCTCGGCCATGGCGGGCGTGGCCTGGGCGTCGATGACCATGCAGCCATCGTCACCGACGATGATGCCGGAGTTCGGATCGCCTTCGGCCGTATAGGCATACAGATCCGGCCCGATTTCCGTGAACGACACCGTCTTTGCAGACAGATCACCCGTCGAAGCGAATGCTTTGGATGTCATCGTTTTGTTTCTCCCAGCTAGTGGCCAGAGCCCGTCAGGCTCTTGACGCTGTTATCGGTGAACTTGAGTTTTTCCATCAGGGGCGCTCGCTTTGCGAGCCACGGTCCATGCTGGATCGGCCAATGCGCGAAACCGGAATCATAGCCGAGCGCATGGGCCGCATGGTGGGGCCAATAGGGATTGTAGAGGGCTTGCCGACCGATGGCGATCAAATCCGCCTTACCCTCCTGGAGAATCGCCTCCGCCTGACGGCCGTCGAGGATGACTCCGACCGCTTGGGTCCTGACCTCCGCCTCACGGCGGATATGCTCCGAAAACGGAACTTGAAAACCCAACCCTCGCGGAACATTCATGTTGCGCGTCTCGTCCGAGAGCCCACCGGATGAGCAGTCAATCACGTCCACGCCGATTGCTTTGAGTTCCCGCGCGAACACAATAGAATCGTCCAGACCCCATCCGTGTTCGGTTCCGTCGACGGCCGAGATGCGCACGAAGAGCGGCTTTTCTTCCGGCCACATGGCTCGCACGTCCGCGGCAATTTCAAGGCCAAGGCGCATGCGATTCGCCTGCGACCCGCCATACTCATCCTCACGAAGATTGGATTGCGGCGAGAGGAAGGATGCGACGAGGTAGCCGTGTCCGAAATGCAGTTCCAGAACATCGAATCCAGCCTGCTCCGCGCGCTTGGCCGCGTCGACGAACATCTGCCGGGTCTCGGCGATTTCGTCCAAAGTCAAAGCGTCTGGCACAGACCATTCTGGCCCAGCCGCAACAGCACTTGGGCCGATGCGCCGCCATGGCTCGCCAGTCTCGTGCAACTGCTCCATCGTGAGGGCTCTGCCCCCCTCCCATAAGGCCTGCCCCCCTCCCATAAGGCCTGCGACCCAGCCTTGCGTCCCGCATGCGCCAGTTGCACGCCGATAGCGGCGCCATTCTGGTGGACAAAATCGACGATGGCTTTGAAAGGAGCAATCTGCTTGTCCGTCCACAGCCCGACGTCCCGCACGCCGATCCGTGCGCTCTGCTCGACAGCCGTGCTCTCGACAAAGATCAATCCTGCGCCACCCAGTGCGAACTTGCCGAGATGAACCAGATGCCAGGATCCCGCCAACCCCTGCTCGGCCGAATGCTGGCACATGGGCGAGATGACCACGCGGTTCTTGAGCGTAAGCCCCCGGAGCGTGAGTGGCTCGAAGAGCCGCGGCCGTTGATGCGCTGGTGTCATCGCTTATTCTCCAGAGCGGTTGATAAGCGCACTCATGTTCGAGGCTTAAGCCGCCGGACGGCTCGCGGTTGAAGCAGTTTCAGCCCCGGCACTGGCGAGATGCCGGCCTGCGATATAGCCGAAGGTCATGGCCGGTCCGAGCGTGATGCCGCCGCCGGGATAATTGCCGCCCATGATGCTCGCCATGTCATTGCCGGCGGCATAGAGGCCGGGAATGACATTCCCGCTCTCGTCGACCACCCGTGCATCGGCATCGGTCTTGAGCCCTGCAAAAGTGCCGAGATCCCCAGGCACAACCTTCACGGCATAGAACGGACCGCTCTCAATCGGGCCCACGCAGGGATTGGGCTTGTGATCCGGATCGCCGAGATACCGGTTATATGCGGTACTGCCGCGCTTGAACTGAGGATCTTCGCCCTTGCGCGCATCGCGATTGTAAGTCTCGACCGTCTGCTCGAATGCAGTAGCATCGACACCCAACTTCTCCGCCAGTTCGCGGAGAGTGCGCCCCTTCACCAGATAGCCGTTCTGCAAAGCGGGCATCAGAGGCACCGGGAACGGCTTCACGAAGCCCAAACCGTATCGGCGGATCGTCGGATGATCGACAATGAGCCAAGCTGCCTTTTCCAGATTGTCGCCACAGGCACGGACCATCGCCTGCACGAAATCGTGATAGGAGTTCGCTTCGTTCGTAAAGCGCTTGCCGCTCTTCGTCACGGCAATGACGCCGGGCTTGCCGCGATCGATGAAATGCGGGAACGGTCCGGCAGTACCGTCGCGGCGCGGAACCAGGGACACCGGAACCCACGCTGCCGCGTTGGGAAGGCCCTCGATCGCCTGTCCACCGACCCGCTCGCCCAGACGGATGCCATCGCCAGTGTTGCCGGGAGGGGCGGGAGACCAATGCTCCGCTCCCGTCGGGGCATGCGAGAACAACTCTTTCCGCCGCAGCATGTCCTGCGGAAAGCCCCCGGCGGCCAGCACGACGCCTCGACGGGTGCGGACTTCGGTAATCCCATCCTCCGTTTGAACCAGAGCCCCTTTCACGGCCCCGTCTTCCACGATCAGGTCCTTGACGGGAGATGATGTCCAGATCGGGATGTTCTGATCCAACGCAGACTTGGCCAAGCGTCCGATGAGAGCGTTGCCGTTCGTCAGACGCATCGCACGACCATGGGATATGAGGTCGCGGCCATACTTCGCCAGAAGCACGCCGACATAGGCGGCCGATTTGATGGAACGAGTCACGTTGAAGAAATGCAGGAGTTCCTTGCCCGATCCGATCATCATGCCGAGGAACGTGATTTCCTTCAGCGGCGGCCGCAGGCGAGCGATCTCCTTGCCAAGCTTACGTCCGTCATAAGGCGTCGCCACGACCGAACGACCGCCGGGCATGCCGCCCGGTGCATCCGGATGATAATCGGAGAAGGCCGGGCCAAGAGTGAAGTCCATCTCGGTCTTCTCCTGGAAGAACTCGACCATCTTCGGGCCATTCTCAAGGAAGGCATCGACGCGGTTCGCGTCGAAATGATTGCCGGCCTCATGCTGAAGATAGGTGCGGGCCGCTTCGCGGGAATCCTTGAAACCTTCCTGCTTCGCCAGCGGATTGCAGGGGATCCACATCCAGCCGCCGGAACGCGCCGTCGTTCCGCCGAAGACAGGCTCCTTTTCCGTGATGATCACGTCGAGACCATGAAGCCGGGCCGTCAGAGCGGTCGCAAAACCGCCTGCACCAGACCCAACCACGAGAACATCGCAGGTGACAGTTTTCGTCGGCTTCATGGCGCTCCTCAAATCCCGCCTAGGTCCGCAGCCTAGGGCGCTTCTGATTCAGCATTTGCGAATGCATTCGTTAATTTGTTTTAGACGAACGCGTTCGCTATTTCAAGACACTTTCAAGTACTCTGTCGATTTCTGGAACTGCAAAGCTCGTCAGATCACTTCATGCGGTTCCACGAGAAATGTCGTGATTTCCGCTATGAAGCTGAGCGCGTGCGTTTGCGAGACATTCGCTGCCGGCGAGCGAAAAGCCGCTTCGATATCGGCCACTGAACGAAACCACAATTCCACCATGCCATCGATCGGCAACGCCTCGTAGTATGCAGGCTTCCCAAGGCCGATGCTACGTTCGGTGACGAAATTCTGGTTGTAGCCCATGAGGTTCGGGAACTTCTTCACGGCCTCGGCGTGAAAGCCCCACCATTCTTCCTTGAACTGCTCGGGCGTCAGCTCAGCCTTGCGCGTCAGGATCGACATGCGCTTGACGAGCGGGCTGCCTGAGGTTTCCACTGGCACGACGATGTTCGGCTCGGCCGTGATCAACCCCGTGTCGCCGACGAAGCACACATGGTCTTCCGCAACAGCCCGATAGGCATCGGACGAGATCGCGCGATGCATGTCATCGATGCTGTCGAACCAAAGCTCCGAAATGCCGTCGATGCTCCATGTGCCCCGTGCGTGATCGATGGCAAGCTGGCGGCTGTCGACAACATGGTTCTGGTGGTACCGCTTCAAGCCCGGCAGCCGGGCCACCAGAGGCCCGTGCACGTCACGCCAATGGCTGTGGAAGTCCTCACTGCTCAAGCCTTGCTTTCGCGTCAGAAGCCCCATGCGAATAATCATGTTGACCTCCTCAGACTGCGAGATAGCCGCCATCGACCACGAGCGTCGTGCCCGTCACGTAGCTCGACATGTTGGACGCAAGAAAGACCGTCGGCCCGATCAGTTCCTCAGGATCTCCAAATCGGCCAAGCGGGATGCGGGAAAGGAAGCGCTCCGCCCGTTCGGGGTTGTTGCGCGTGGCTTCGGTCATTGGCGTATTGAGCGTGCCTGGCGCAATTGCGTTGACGCGTACGCCATCCTTGGCCAGCTCCTGTGCCAGATTCTGGGTCAGCATGCGCACGGCGGCCTTCGAGGTCGAATAGCTGATCGATGTGGATGTCGACACGAAGGATGCAATCGACGCCATGTTGATGATGGTCCCCTTCGTAGCTCTCAAGGCGGCAACGAAAGCCAGCGTCACATTGAGCGTCCCGTCGAGATTCACCTGCATCGCGGCATCCCAGGACCGCCGCACGTCAGGGCCGTCGATGGTGTTGCGCGGGCATATTCCCGCATTGTTGACGAGAATCGAGATTTGGCCGATGGAGGCTTCAACCTCGCGCGCTAATCCGTTGCAGGCTTCGGCATTAGCAACGTTGAGCGTGTAGGCCCACGCTTCACCGCCTGTCTCGACAATCCCCTTCGCGGTTTGCTCTGCCGCCTCCCCATTCAGATCGGTCACGATGACCCGAGCACCTTCCGCCGCAAGGCCGCGCGCAATGGCGGCGCCATTCCCCTGACCGGCGCCCGTGACAAGTGCAATACGCCCTTTGAGCAACATCTGTTTCGGCTCCCTGATCTGATTGAGGCGATGGTCCGGTTATGACGCATCGGACGCTGGACCCAGACAAACATATAACGAATGCGTTCGCAAATAGCGAATAGTCGTAGATTAGTATTCAGTCGCGGCGAGGCGATCACGCGAGGGGGCGCGCTCCACCGCAGCAGACCTTAAACGACTGAGCAAAGAGGAGTGCGAGAACGCTTAAGCGCGACGGCGACGCCTAGTGACGGGCGCCGCAACGATCTCGGCTTCCGCCGCTTCTTGAATGGCCCTGCCATCCGCATCCGGTACATAGCCGAGTTGCGCGGAGAGTTTCTGCGTGAAGGCCAACAAGGCCTTTGCATCCTTGCTGCTGGGGCCGATATCGAGAACCCCCGTCGGTCCGATCAGCGTGATGGCAAGCTGCATCTGCCCGCTGTAATCGAAGACGGGAGCCGCGATGCCGTTGATGCCGGTCACCGGTTTGCTCTCCGTCGCGGCATAGCCAAGCTGTCTGGCCGTTGCCACTTCGGCTTCCAGTTCCTTGCGTGAGGTCGTCGCGCCGACACCTTGGATGCGCGCTCCTTTCCGGAGCTCCTCACCCAATTGCGCTTCAATGATCTTCGGAGGCATGAAGGCTGCGAAAACCTTGCCTGTCGCGGTTCCGGTAATCGAGAAGACCGTTCCTGTCCGCACGTTCACGTGAACCTGGTCGCTGCCCTCCTGGACCTGAACGATGGTAGGGCCGTGTGTGCCCCAGACCCCAACGGTCACCATGAGGCCTATTTCTTCCGCAAAGCCAATCACTGCATTGGCCGCAAGCCGTAGCGGATCGAAGCTCCGCAGGCGCGCAATCCCGAGCTGCAGTGCGAACGGCCCTAGTTGATAGCGCCCGCTCGCCGCATCCTGCTCCACGAGTTCCAGTTTGCGGAAGCTGAGAAGATACGCATGTGCCTGAGCCGGTGCGACTTCCGCCATGGTCGCAAGCTCGCGCAGCATCAAGGGCCTGCCGGCCTTGACCAGGGCCGCGAGGATCCTTCCTCCGACCTCGACCGATTGTACGCCGCGTCCGTCGATACTCATGGCTCAATCCAATCTTCCCGAGAGCAGCAGCGTCATGCCGTGCCGTGGGACACCCCGAGATAGGCCGCACGAACCTTCGGATCGTGAAGGAGTTGCTGCCCCGTTCCAGACAATGTCACATTGCCGGTTTCGAGGACATAGGCTCTATCTGCAATTGCAAGTGCCATATTTGCCATCTGTTCGACAAGCAGGATCGTGATTCCAGAACGGCGGAGGGACACGATAATGTCGAAGATTTCCTGGATGATCTTCGGCGCGAGGCCGAGCGAGGGCTCGTCGAGCAGGAGCAGCCGGGGCTTGCCCATCAGAGCCCGAGCGATCGCCAGCATCTGCTGCTCGCCCCCAGACAGGGTGACGGCGAGCTGGTTCCGGCGCTCGCGCAGGCGCGGGAACAGCTTGAACTGCTCCTCGACCTCCGCCTCCAGGGCCTCGTTGGAAAGCCTGCGGAAGTACGCGCCGAGAGTCAGATTGTCGTAGACGCTCTGATCCGGAAAGACCTGCCTGCCCTCGGGAGACAATGCGATGCCCCGCGCAACTCTGCGATGTGGCGGGAGTCTGGTGACATCTTCCTTTTCAAAAAGGATTTGTCCGGAGCTGACTGGCATCAATCCGGCAATTCCCTTCAGCAAGGTGCTCTTGCCCGCCCCATTGCCACCGACAATGGCGACGACCTCTCCGGCTTCGACCTCGATGGTGGCTCTGCGAACCGCCGAGATCGGGCCATAGGAGAGATGAACGTCCTGAATCTTCAGCATAGCTGTTTCATCCCCTCAAGCCGCCTCGGTGGAGGTGCCGAGATAGGCCTCCATGACCCGCGGATCGGCCTGGATCTTGCCGGGCGTGCCTTCGGCGATCTTCTGGCCGTAATCGAGAACGATCACGTGATCCGAGATCGTCATGACGAGATCCATGTGATGCTCGATCAGCAGGATCGTGATCCCTTCGTTGCGGATGCGCACGAGCAACTGTCCGAGTTCCGCCGTTTCCTGTGGGTTCAGCCCGGCGGCCGGCTCGTCGAGCAGCAGGAGGAACGGCTCGGATGCGAGAGCCCTCGCCAGCTCGACCCGGCGCTGCAGACCATAGGCCAGGCTCCCGGCCGGGGATTCGGCATAGTGGGACAGGCCTGTGAAGGCCAGGATGTCATTGACCTTCCGAAGCGCCTTGGCCTCTTCCCGCCAAGCCTTGGGAAGGCCCAGGAGCGACGAGGCGAAACCGTTCTGCATGCGGGAATGCTGGCCGAGGAGCACGTTCTCGCGCACCGACAGATCCTTGAACAGCCTGAGGTTCTGGAAGGTCCGCGCGATCCCATGATCGCAGATCCCGTGAACCGATTGCAGGGTGATGTCGGAGCCCAAGAACGTCACCTTGCCCTGATCCGGACGAATGATCCCGGTGAGCATGTTGATGAAGGTGCTCTTGCCCGCCCCGTTCGGGCCGATCAGAGCGTGAATATGCCCTTCCGTCAGGCTGACGGAGACATCCCTTGCCGGAACGACGCCACCGAAGGCCTTGTTGAGATGATCGGCCGTCAGAAGGCTTCCCGCACCCGCACGAGGCATGGGCCGCGTCGGCAGCTTGGGGATTATCCTGCTTTCCACCGCCGCAGCATCGCTTCCCGCACTGCGGACCCAGCCGATCTTCTGGAAGAGCGATCCGAACACACCCGCCAGGCCCTTCGGCATGGCGTAGAGAGCAAACAGCAGCAGCGCGCCGTTGACGAAATGCTCGATCCAGGACCAGCGCGCCACGAGAGCGCCAATGATCACGAGCGTCACGGAGCCGAGCAGCGGGCCATAGAGAGAACCGCTTCCGCCGAACAGCACCAGCAGGAGAATGAAGATCGACAGGTGGAAGTTGATGAAGTCGGAATTGATGTACTGGTTCTGCTGCGCCACCAAGGCCCCCGCAAGACCGCAGGTCACGGCCGCAATCACGAAGGCAAGCACCTTGTAGCGATACACCGCCACGCCGACAGCACCGGCCGCGACCTCGTCGGCCTGAAGGGACAGGAAGGCCCGCCCGAACCGTCCACGAAGCAGGTTGCGAAGCAGAAGGTGGGCCACAAGGCACAACAGCAATCCGAACCAGACCCACTGCACCATGGTGAACGGCGCGCCACCGATATTCAGAGGCTGGATGGCATAAATGCCCATGGCGCCGCCGAAGACCTCGGAGCCTTCCGTCACCACCTTCTCGATGACGATGCCGAAGGCCAGCGTCACCATGGCAAGGCTCGGTCCTTTGACCCGCAGCGACGGCACGGCGATCAGGATGCCGAAGAACGCCGAAACAAAGCAGGCGAGCAGCAGCGACAGCCAGGGGCCGACTTCATAGCGCGTGGTCAGAAGAGCGACCGCATAGGCTCCTGCCGCAAACAGGCCCGCCTGACCGAGAGATTTCTGCCCCGCGAATCCCAGCAGCACGTTCATGCCCGCAGCGCAGAGGAAGTAGATGCAGATCATGAAGAGCGTGCGCAGATAGAACTCGTTCTCGATGAACGAGGCACCAAGCGCGAGAGCCGCAACGAGGCCGATGGATCCGATGATGTGGCGCATGCGCATTAAACCTTGTCGACGGCAGCCCGGCCGAAAAGGCCTGCCGGGCGGAATGCCAGAACCAGGATGATCAGACCGAAGACGACGATCTCACGCCACTGCGCCTGCCAGAGGCCGACGGCGGACTCGAGAACGCCCAGGATGAAGCCGCCATAAATGCAACCGCGCGGATTGTTCAATCCACCGATGATGGCTCCCGAAAAGGCCTTGAGAGCAAATCCCATGCCCATGAAAAGCGACGCGGAAGCAATCGGTGCGATCAGGACGCCGGCCACCCCTGCGAGGCCGCTCGACAGGGCGAAAGCGCCGATCATGACGAGGTTGACATTGATGCCCATGAGGCTCGCGGTCTGCGGCGAATGCGCAACGGCCATCATCGCCTTGCCGATGCGCGAGCGGCGCATCACGAGATCGAGCACGATCATGATCAGAATAGCGCAGGCGAGCACGAGCAGTTCCTGCGGTCGGACCCCTGCCCCGGCAATGCGGAGAACGTCGTCCCCCAGCGGAGACGGCACCATGACCGGAGCAGGACCCCAGACGGCGAGGCCGATGCTCTGCAGGATCACACCGAAACCGATGGTGCTCATCACCCAGTTCATGCCGCCCTTTCCGGCGAAGGGTCGGACGGCGAGGATAAAGATGAGAATTCCCAAAACACCGGCCACCACTCCGGCGCCGATAACGGCCGCAGGATAGCGCCATGCCGCTGCCGCCTCACTGGGAACAGCCGTTGCCGTGCCGGCGAGGCCAGACAGCAGCAGGAGCATCGTCACACCGATGAAGGCACCGAACGAGATGAACTCGCCCTGTGCGAAGTTGAGCGTCTTCGTGGTGGTGAAGGTGATGCTGAAGCCGAGTGCGATCAGGGCATAGACGCCGCCGACGGCAAGACCGCTCAGGAGGGTCTGGAGATATGCGTCCAGCATGGGGCGCTCCAAGGGTGCAAAGTGTCGGGCCTGCCGAACAGCGCCGGCAGGCCCGGTGGTCGTTGACTTTACTGCGTGAAGTCGGAAGGCTTCAGGGCCTTCACCACATCGTCGCTGTAGGAGACGAGCTTGCCGTCCTTCCAGTGCGTCCAGCGATAGTCGGAGGCGGTGAGCGCCTCGTGCTCGGTGGCGGAGAACGGCTTGCTGTAGGTCTTCATGATGCCCTCGACGGGCGCCTGAAGATTCTCGAGCGCCTCACGCATCTTCGCCCCTTCCGTGCTGCCCGCCTGCTTGATCGCGGCAGCCGTGATCATCGTCGCATCGTAGCAATGCGCCGCGAAGCTGAAGGCGCTCTTGGAGGCCATCTTCGAAGCGAGGCGATCGTAGAGCTGCTGCTGCTTCGGCGTACGGTCCTCGGTGATCGTGCGCATGAAGATCGGCTTCTCGGCCAGGGTCTTGCCGGCCGTATCGAAGAAGCTTGCATTGTCGGAGGACCAGGAGGTCAGGGTCACGGGGAAGTAGTTGATCTTCTCCATGCTGCGCACGAGCTGGCCGATGGGGGTGCCCTGCGCCCAGACGAGGACCGTATCGACGCCGGCGGCCTTCATCTTGTTGAGCTGCGAGGTCATGTCGGTGTCATTGACGCCGAACTTCTCGGTCGCGACAGGCTTCAGCCCCTTGGCGTCGCCGAGTTCCTGAAGATCCTTCAGTCCGCCCTGGCCATAGCCGGTCGTCTCGACGAGATAGCCGACCTTCTTGGTGGAAGCGTTGTTCTTCGCGTAGGCGATGAGGCCCGCGACCTGCGCCCGGTCGACCATCGACACGCGGTACATGTAGTTGTCCGAACCCGCGCTCTTCGTGATGTCGGTGGCCGAGCCGATGCAGCCGATGGACGGATTCTTCTTCTGGTTAGGGATGTGCTTCCAGGCAAGCGCGTTGCCGGAATTGGTCGGACCCAGAACCGCAACCACCTTCTCGTTGTCGATTAGGTCGCTCATGTTCTGAATCGACTTGGGCGGCTGCGAGAGGTCGTCGCGAACCACGAGGGCCAGCTTGCGGCCGAGAACGCCACCGGCTGCGTTGATATCTTCGATCGCGGCCTGGATGCCGAGCACACCGGCCTGTCCGCTCTGAGCGGATGGCGAAGCCGACAGATCGCCGTTGAAGCCGATCTTGATTTCCTGGGCGTAGCCGACGGTCGAGACGGTAAGCGCGCTTCCGAGAAGAGCCGCTTTCAGCGCTGCATATTTTGGCGTCATGGTGTTCCTTCCCTCAAAGGGTTCGATTTCAGCTGCGGGTGAGACGCCTGTCGCGCATCGCCCGCTCAGGGCTTCTTCAGCTCGGCAAGAACCTGCCGGATATCGAAAGTCGAACGGAAGGGAAGAACTGCGCGGATGTCATCCTGCGCATGCCGGCCGCGGCAGCTCAAGCATTGCGGCTCTCGGCTCACGGACGCTCCTCACCTTCTGCATTTTGCATTGTCCGCTCTTGTTCCAGAGCTTGCCGCTATTGGTAGCGTGCAGCGAACGCGTTTGCAATAGACGAATTCCCGACTTTAGTCGCGCCGCAGGCAGGCTGGGCTATTTCCCGGCACGGACGGGAGCACTCTCATTCCTATTCGCGAGCCTCCGCCATGCCTCTGCATAGGGCTTCAGAAGACGGATGCTCGCGCATGTCAGAAGCGGCGGCCCAAATCTGGAGCCGTAATATTATTATTCGCTCTCGGGTCTATCGAAGTCAGTGTCTGTCTGGAACCTCAACATTGTCATTGTCTTGCGATCCCGGATCTTCGCTGACGCTTCATCCGGGATGACGTTCCTTCATCCGCCTCTCTGGCGTCATCCCCGTCCCCGGACTTGATCCGGGGATCAGTCCCGGGGATCCACGTCTTGGCACCACTGTGGTTCCCAAGACGTGGATGGCCGGATCAGGTCCGGCCATGACGGGCCTGAGATGATGGGTCTGTCAAAGAGCTAGCACCGTGTGGCCCAGGGCTTGTGAGCCCTGAGCTGAATGGTAATCGAGGGTGGCGCGACAGGCAGCCCGGCTCGATGTCTGTGATGAATGAGAAGAGCCGAACTGTCTCTTCGCGTCCGGTTTGTTTCGGCGGACAGGAGAGGCAGGCTCAGTCAACCGCCTCAGGCGTGATCCGTCTGCGCGACGGGGGCCTGCGACCGATCCCGACTACCCGCCCAGCATCCTGGGCCACTCGCCTGATCCGCTTGCGAGGCGGACCAGCGAGACCGGGTCGTCTTCCACACTGCGACGCCTCGCGAGCGCGCCCCTCGAAGAAGAGACCCTGATGATATAGCCGGGCTTAGGAGAATTGTCAAGAACAAAAACAGAACATTTGCTCCGACCGCCCGACGGCTCCCTGTCATCAGGCCTTGGGCCTGCGATCCCGGCGACCTGAAGCGCTGCGCTTCGCAGCATCGGGATGAGCGGGACCAATCCCCGGATCAAGTGCGAGGACCGCCATGACCACCAAGTGTAAGCACAAAGGTCTGGTGAGCGCTCGCTCCCTATTACCAGCCAGATTCTTAGGTCGGACGACTACTCCGCATCCGGCTGAATGGATGGATGAGCTTTCCTGAAAGCCTCGTGCTCGCCAGCAAGCTTCTCGACGCGCAGGATGCGCGGATAGGATTCCAGCGGCACGTTGAATCGGCGCGCAGCATAAAGCTGCGGCACCAGATAGACGTCGGCCATGCCGGGCTCAGGTCCAAAGCAGAAGCCTTCGTCTCCGATCAGGGCCTCGACGGCCGCGAGCCCCTGCCCCACCCAAGTGGCAATCCAGGCTGCCACGTCCGGCTCCGAGCGGTCGAAAACCTTTCTCAGATGATTGAGCGGACCGACATTGTGCAGGGGATGAATGTCGCAGCCGATGATCGACGTGACAGCCCGCACCTTCGCACGCTGAACGGGATCGGACGGGAGCAGGGCAGGCTCCTGATATGCTTCCTCCAGATACTCCAGAATGGCAGGGGATTGGGTGATGACCGTGTGCTCGTCGAGAGCAAGAGCGGGCACACGGCCTTGCGGGTTGATGGCGCGATAAGCGGGCGCATTCTGCTCGCCGCCGTTGCGGACGAGGTGAACGAAGGCCTGCTCCGCCTCGATGTTCTTCAACGCCAAGGCAATGCGCACGCGGTAGGAGGAGGTCGACCTCCAATAGGTATAGAGCTTCATGGAAGAGACCTCAGAGCATCGGACCTAAAAGTGGAGTCCACTTTTAGGTCCGATGCTCAATCCCTTAAGTGGCGCATCGTCGGGCGCGGCCCTTACGGGTCCGCACGATGCGCTAGAGGGCGGGCAGGATCGTGGCCCGGCATTCGCCGAAGCCGATCGAGGCGTAACCCTCGCGACGGCCGCGGGCCCGCAGGATCACCTCATCCCCATCCTCCAGGAAGCGCCTTTCCTCGCCGGAGGCGAGCACGACCGGGTTCTTGCCGCCGAGCGTCGTCTCCAGGATGCTGCCGCAGCTTGTGAGATCAGGACCTGAGATCGTTCCCGTGCCCAGAAGATCGCCGGGCTGCAGATTGCAGCCGTTGCTGGCGTGGTGCGTGATCATCTGCGCCACGGTCCAGTACATGTGCCGCGCATTCGACAAGGCGAGCCGATGCGGCGGCAGGCCCTTGGCCCGCAAGCCCGGCGTGAGCAGCAGGACTTCAAGCTCCAGGTCGAGCGCTCCTTCCTTCCTGTCGCTCTCGTCCGTCAGATACGACAGGGGTGCGGGATCCCCTTCCGGGCGCTGCGGCTGGGGGACGCGGAACGGAGCGAGGGCCTCCGGCGTAACGATCCAGGCCGAGATCGTGCTGGCGAAACTCTTCGACAGGAACGGACCGAGCGGCTGGTATTCCCAAGCCTGGATGTCGCGCGCCGACCAGTCGTTCAGCAGGCAGTAGCCGCCGACATGGCCGGATGCCTCATCGATGCGGATCGGCTCGCCGAGTCCATTGCCGGGGCCGATCCAGACGCCGAGCTCCAGTTCGTAATCGAGTCGCCGGCTCGGGCCGAATTCGGGAACCACGGCATCCACTGGCTTGGCCTGACCGCGCGGCCGGCGCACGGGCACACCCGACGGACGGATAGACGATGCCCTGCCATGATAGCCGATGGGAACATACTTGTAGTTCGGCAATAGGGGATTGTCGGGACGGAACTGCTTGCCGACATTGGTGGCGTGGTGAATGCCGACATAGAAATCGGTGTAATCGCCGATGCGTGCTGGCAGGTGCAGCGTGCATTCCACAGCATCATGCAGACAGGCCTCGACCTTGTCCTGCTCAGGACTTCCCTGCGCCAGCAGCTCCGACAGACGAGTGCGCAACGCCTGCCGTGGTCCGGCTCCCAGCGCCAGAAACTCATTCAGCGTCGCGCCGGACGCAACCTGCGCGGCTTCGCGCGCTCTCCCCTCGAAAAGACCGGCGGCGAGAGTCGCCGGCAGATCGAGGATCTTATCACCGATGGCCACTCCGCTTCGCGGCTCTCCACCCCGAGGGCTGAATACCCCCAGGGGAAGATTTTGGATCGGAAAGTCCGCGTGGCCGTTGGCCGAGAGCACGAAGCTTTGACGCTTCGGGTCATGCGTATGATCGAGCACAGTTGTCACGCTCCATCAACGCTGGTTCGGGTTGAAGTGCTTTTTCAGCTTGTGCCCATAGGCGCCGTAATCCTTCTGCAGCGACTCGGTGTTCGCAGCAAAAGCCGTCACCTTCTGCGGGAAGCGCGTCTCGAACATGAATGCCATCGTGCCTTCCAGCCGGTGGGGTTTGAGCTCCACGTTGCTCGCCTTCTCGAACGCATCGACATCCGGACCATGCGGCAGCATCGTGTTGTGCAGGGATATTCCGCCCGGCACGAACCCACCGCCTGTCTTGGCATCGTAGACGCCATAGATCAGCCCCATGAACTCGCTCATCACGTTCATGTGGTACCAGGGCGGCCGGAAGGTGTTCTCCGCCACCAGCCAGCGGTCCGGGAAGATCACGAAGTCGATATTGGCGGTGCCGGGCGTCTCGGACGGTGAGGTCAGCACCGTGAAGATCGACGGGTCGGCATGGTCGTACAAAACCGGCCCCACCGGCGAGTAGCGCCGCAGGTCGTACTTGTAGGGCGCGTAGTTGCCGTGCCAGGCCACCACGTCGAGGGGCGAGTGGTCCATGTCGGCCACCCAGAGCGAGCCGCCCCACTTCACGTACATCTTGGACAGAGCGTCCTTGTCCTCGTAGGCAGCGACCGGCGTGAGAAAGTCGCGCGGATTGGCGAGGCAATTGGCGCCGATCGGCCCGCGTTCGGGCAGGGAGAAGGCGCCGCCGTAATTCTCGCAGAAATAACCCCGCGCCAGTCCGTCGATCAGCTCGACCCGGATCTTCACCCCACGCGGGATCATCGCGATTTCGCCCGGCTCGATGTCAATGATGCCGAACTCGGTCCACAGCCGGATGCTGCCCTGCTGCGGCACGAACAGCATCTCGCCGTCGGCATTGTAAAAATACTCGTCCGTCATCGAACGGGTGATGAGATAGACATGCGCGCCCATGCCGGCCTGGCTGCCGGCATCGCCCGCCGTGGTGATGGTACGGACACCCTCCAGGAAGGAGACGCTCTCATCGGGCAACGGGATCGGGCTCCAGCGCATGGGCGCGATCGGCACCTCGACCTCAACGGCCGGTGCCGTGCGCCATAGGCCGATATCCGCCTTCTGGAACTGTCCCCAATGGGTCACCGTGGGACGGATACGATATAACCAGGACCGCTCATTGGTGGTGCGCGGCGCGGTGAACGGTGAGCCGGAGAGCTGCTCGGCATAAAGGCCGTAAGAGCATTTCTGCGGTGAATTGCGCCCGATGGGGAGCGCCCCGGGCAAAGCCTCGGTTTCGAAACCGTTGCCGAAGCCGGACATGTAGCCGGGCTGGATGGCGCTCTCCAACCGATCGGCGGTCTCATTCTGCAAGGATGGATTCTGGACATTCATGGTCGTGACCTCCACAATTAGTCACGACTGTAACTGTCTATTTTGTAACCAACAACGCCATGGCCAAACTCCAGCTCGAACAATTCCTGCCCTACCGGCTCAACCGGATCGCCTCGGCAGTGTCGCAGGATTTCCGCTCCATCTACGGCCCCAATCATGATCTGACGATCCCGGAATGGCGGGTTCTGGCCACCCTCGGCCAGTTCGAGGAGCTGAGCGCCAAGGAGATCGGCCGGCACTCCTCCATGCACAAGACCAAGGTCAGCCGAGCTGTGCGGGCCCTGGAGGAGAGGCGCTGGCTCAAGCGCCGTGAAAGCGAGGAGGACAGGCGGGAGGAGATTCTGACGCTCACGGCGCTCGGTCGGAAAGTTTACCGGGATATCGTCCCGAAGGCGGTGGCGTTCGAACGTCGTATCCTCGACGAGTTCGGGCCCGAAGCTAAGCCGCTCCTGGCCGCATTGAAGCGGCTCGAGCACATTTTCGGAGTACGCTGATGTCGGAGCCGCCAGGGCTCCGACACCATGATGCCAATGCGGTTCTCAGCGAGGCGTGACGTCGAAGCCGAAATACTTCATCGAGAGCTTCTCGATCGTCCCGTCGGCCTTCGCCTCGGTGATGGCCTTGTCGAACATGGCCTTCAGCTCCGGATCGCTCTTGCGCAGGCCGACCGAGCTTCCGCGTCCGAGCATGCCGCCCTGGAAGCGCGGCCCCACGAGCGTCATCTCCTCGTTGCCGACCTTCGCGGCAGCGCCGGAGAGATATGCCGTCGACGCCATGATCGCATCGATACGTCCGGCCGTGAGGTCGAGGTCGTGCTGCTCCGTGGTCTTGTACTCGCGGATCTCGGCCGTGCCCTTCAGGTACTTGTCGAGGAAGTTCGCTGCGATCGACGAACCCTGCACGCCGATGGTCTTGCCCTTCAGAACCGGCTTGAGCTCCTCCACGGCGGCAGCGGCTCCAGCTTCATTGGTCGCCAGTGAAAAGATCTTGGCGTTCAGAGGCATGTTCGCCAGCGGGCTCGACGTCAGGACCGCGAAGGTCTGACCGGTCGTGCCGTAGGGCTGGGTGAAGGCCATCACCTCTTCGCGTTTCGCGGTCGCCGACATGCCGGCCATGATCGCATCGAACTTGCCGGCATTCAGCGCCGGGATGATGCCGTCGAAGGACTGCGCCTCGATCGTGCACTCGACCTTCATGCGCTTGCACAGGTCCTTGTAGAGATCGATCTCGAAGCCATCGAGCGTACCGTCAGGCTTGGTGAAGTTCCACGGCGCGAACGCTCCTTCCGTCGCAACACGGACCTTCGTCCAGGTCTTCTCCTGCGCCATCGCGCTTGTCCCAAGCGCGAGTGTTGCGCCCGCGAGCGCAAATGCCAAAAATTTGCTGATGGTCTTCATAGATGTTCCTCTATTGATGAGATGCGAGCGTGCCGCATTTGGATGGATAGCGTTGGTTGAAGGAGCGGCTTACAGCCCGTTATGCCTGAGCCTGGCTCTCTTTCACGGTGACAGGCGGATCGACATCGTCCGGAATCGGGTTGACGAAGGGTGTGCCGGAAAGCCGCTCGCGAAAATCGGCCTTGGCCTCGTCGATCAGTGCCGGGTTGCGGAAGAGATCGATCGCCGTGCCGGCCATCACCTTCGCCGCATGTTCCATACCCTTGTGAGCCGCAGGCGCTTTTCCCTGTGCCACAAGCTGCCAGGAATGGCCTGGCGTGCCAACGGCATAGGTGGCGCCACGCATCTGAACGGTCGGAACCACCCAGCTGACGGTACCGACATCGGTGGAGCCCACGAGCGTTCCGTCTCCGCTCTCCGGCGGAAAGATCGTATCGCACAGCGGGACATCCTTGCGCGGCTTCAGCCCGAAGCGCACAAAGGATGACTTGATGTCCTCATCCGTCAGCGTCTTCTGGATCTCGGCCGCGAAGGCCCTGTCCTGTTCGTCGAAGACGGGAGGTCCGAGCCGCTCCAGGCTCTGGTGCATCAACCGCTCGAGAGGCGTGTTGCCAACGAGATTGGCATCGCCGCTGACGATCTCGCTGCGGACGGTGGTCTCCGTCATGAGCGCCGCGCCTTCGGCAATCTTCTTCACGCGGTGGAGCAATCCCTGCATTTCCGGCAGGTCGCGCGCGCGGATCAGATAACGAACCGTTGCGTTCGCCTGCACGACATTCGGTGCCGAACCTCCGGTGTCGGTGATGGCATAATGGATGCGCGCCGTGCTCGGCATATGCTCGCGCATGTAGTTGACGCCGACATTCATGAGCTCCACCGCGTCGAGCGCGCTTCGACCTAAGTGAGGCGAGGCCGCTGCGTGGGAGGCTCGACCGCTGAAATGAAAATTGATCTCGTTGCAGGCCAGAGAGATCGGATTGTTGACACCTGCGAAAGGTGCAGGATGCCAGGAGATAGCGATGTCGACGTCGTCGAAGACCCCTGCCCGCACCATGAAGCCCTTGGCGGATCCTCCTTCCTCGGCCGGACACCCATAATAACGCACGCGCCCTTTAAGGCCATGAGCTTCGAGATAATCCTTCACGGCCGTCGCCGCCATGAGCGAGCCACTGCCGAGCAGGTTATGTCCGCAGCCATGGCCGTTGCCGCCCTCGACGACCGGCTTCTGCTCTGCAAGTCCTGCGACCTGACTCAGACCCGGCAGAGCATCGTACTCGCCCAGAATGGCAATGACGGGCCCATCCTCCCCCGCCTCTCCCATGACGGCGGTTGGGATGCCGGCGACATTGCGGGTGATCCGGAAACCCTGCTGCTCAAGAACATCCAGGTGCTCGGCACAAGAGCGGCTCTCCTCGAAATTGAGCTCCGGCATCTCCCAGATGCGATCGCTGAGGGCGAAGAAGACCTCACGCTTGGCTTCGACCAGATCCCAGATCTCCGAGGCATTTTTTCCCATCACGCCCTGCCCTTTCCTTGCGTCACCCCGTCTCAATCTGCATTTTTCAGAAACGTCAGCGATTGGGACATTGGATGTTTGCCAAAATTGGTACCAATATGATGCATGCCTGCCGGAGGGATGCAAGAGGAGGTCCGACGAATGATTTTGCAACCGTCTTGCCTTCCGCCTAAAGACGAAGCAAAGCTAATCCATGAGGCGTGACAAAATTACATGACCACGATGGATTCACCATTGAAGAAGGCTTGGATGACCGTCGCCGATCTGATCGCGCGCGACGTCCGAGCTGGCTCCTTCGCCCCAGGCGCGTGGCTGAAGCAGATCGATCTCGAGCAGCGTTACGGATTTGGCCGCCCGGACATCCGGCGCGCACTCGACTATCTCACGCAGAAGCGTCTGGTCCAGCACGTCCCCAATCGCGGGTACCACGTCGTTCTGCCGGACAGCGACCAGACGGCCCATATTCTCGAGCTTCGCGTCATTCTCGAAACGGCAGCCGTCGACAGCATCGTCGCCAATGCGACGTCTGCTGCCATCGCGCGGATCGACACGCTCGCCCGCAAGTTCGACGAGATGATTCTCCACGGCACGGTCCTGGACCAATATGAAGCGAACCTCGCCTTTCACCGCGAGTTGCTCAGCCTTTGCTCCAATCCCGAATTATTCAATCTTGTCACGGATCTCCGCAGCAGGACGTCGTCTGCGTTGGCCGGTCAGTGGAGCACGCGGGCCCGCGTCGAGCAATCGAGCCGAGAACATCATGCCATGATCAAGGCTCTCGAGGCGCGGGACGCGCAGCAGCTCAAAGACATCATCGCGCTGCATATCCGTCAGCCGAAGGACCGTTGAAGGGTCGAACCGGCCTAGAGCATCGGACCCAAAAGTGGACGCACTTTTGGGTCCGATGCTCATTCTCTAAAAAGCGCACCGTTGATGCGGCCCCAGAGGGCCGCACGATGCGCCAGCACTACACACCGGCAACAATGGACCGGATGTCCCGGCCCTCGACGAAGGCCTCCAGCATTGCACCGAGCCTTCCGACGTCCTTCAGATAGGGAAACGTGTTATGCCCTGTTTCCAGCTCGACGACATCGGTCTGCGGGAATTCGCTCAATCGGTGTGCTACATTCATATCAAAGGCATTCCGCTTTCCAACCAGGATCGTGATCGAGCTCTTGGAATTGCCAGAGAGAACCTCGGTCAGATCTCCACACTCGATCTGGGTATCCTTCAAGTGCCGTATGCTCAGACTATCGGGCGTGTTCAAGATATATTCCGGAGCGGAGGCGAGGATACGGTCGGCCCCGATGCTCACGCCGATGCCCAGGGCTGGGAAGCCGCCCATCGAATGACCCAGGCATAGAATTTCGTGGTCGGCGAAACTTGATTTCACGTTCTGTAGAAATGCGAGAAGACCTGAATAGGAGGAAGCCACTCCCGGAACCCCGGTCTGGTACCACTCGTTCAGGCCCGGATTCAGGAAGAGTTTTTTGCAATCGACATTGCGCAGGAAACTCGAATGCGACCGCGTTCCAAGTTGCTGGTTGATATACGCAAAAACAATCAGAAGCTTCTTGCAATCGGAATCGGGCTCGAAAATGAGATGATCCGAATTTTGAATGAAAATCGTTTCAGTCCGTATCAGATCTTGCAACATCGCAGGATCAATCCTTCACAACACTCACTGACTTCACCGGTCTCTCCATCCATGCCCGCACCAGAGACTCCATACACAGGACTGCATAAGCGTCCGCCGGCCCTGTTCGAGGGCCGCGGGGAACGTTCGCTTTGCACCACAGTGAGATCAACGATGACGGGCGATAGAGTTACTCGTCCGAAGCGATGCCGCGGTAACGCACGGCATTGCTCCACGCCTGCTCGATCCGCTTGAGCGTCCGGAACGTGGTTTCGAGGTCGCGAATTTCCGCCTCATTGCGCGCGACAAGCTGATGATAGGTTCTGTCGTTCCGCCTGATCAGATCACACAATTCGCGCCCCTTGTCCGACAGTCGGATGCGAGCGGATCTGCGATCCCGCTCCGAGGCCGTGCGAATGACATACTCAGCTTCGACAAGCCGCTTGAGGCTGTAAGAGGCGTTCGATCCAAGATAGTAGCCGCGCTCGATCAGGTCACGGACCGACAATTCGCCCGACCCGATGGTGAACAGCATCATCACCTGAGACGGACTTAGGTCATCGATGCCCGCTTCGATCAGATCAGCCCGCACGAGATCGAGGGAGCGCCGATGCAGTCTCTCGATCACGCGAACGATCTCGATATGGGTGATGCCTGCCGGCTCCGCCTGAGGTGGCTCATGGCTTCCCGTGCGGCTCACGTGTTCGTCACTCCTTCGATACAAGGCCTGCAAGGTAGCATGCAGGTTGGAATCCGGTTCATCCTGCGCGACAATCCAAGGCAAGGAGTTCGATATATTTTGCATATTATACCCCATTATCGATCAATTAAACTAGTTCGAAATTCGAACTAGTTTAGTAGTGCTCTTGGCGTTTGCGGCTTATCCAACAAGTAATTTGGACAAATTGGATGGCCCTTATTTTAGTTTCCTCTGCCAGAGACTTTTTATTATTCGTCGAATCATACTTTATGGCTAGACGTTCTACCAACCGTGTTTCATAAAACCCCTCGAATATCTTTTAGGCAAAAGTTTGATCTGCCGCACCATTGCCTCTTTTGGAGTCATTTCTGCATGAAGAAAACGGCCAACCCAGAAGCTGCCGACATCATCCACCAAGGCCGCAAGGCCTTTGCAGCTGGTGTCGTCTATGCGGCTGCCCTCAGTGCCGTCATCAACGTGCTGCAGCTGACAGTTCCTCTTTTCATGCTGCAAGTGCATGACCGTGTTGTGAACAGTCAGAGCACGGATACGCTGATCATGCTGATCATCGTCTCCGCCATCGGCTTGGCAATCTATTGCATCCTCGACTACGTGCGCGCCCTCACCTATCAGGTCATGGCGAGCAAGCTGATCAGAAAGCTGAATCTCCCTGTCCTGGAGGCTGCGATATCCGCCTCCGTGACGAGGGGCATTTCGAAGTCAGGTCAGGCGATTCGCGACCTCAACGATATTCGGTCATTCATCGTCGGGAGCGCCATTAGCGTCCCATTGGAAGCCTTCTGGGCTCCCATCTTTCTCGCCGTCCTGTTCGCCCTGCATTGGCTTTACGGTTTGGTGGCGCTGATTTCGGCCATCATCATCATCTCGCTCAGCCTGCTGTCGGATTTCCTGACGCGCAGAGCCATGAAGCGCGCCAACGAATCCTCCGTACAGAACATCGGCGAGATCAGCGGCACACTTCGCCATGCGGAGGCGATTGAAGCCATGGGAATGCTTCCTGCCCTCTCGGATCGGTGGCGCCAATCCCAATTGCACACACAGGATCTTCTGGATGTCGCGACTCGCCGGAGCCGCGCCATGGCGTCCTTCACCCGCACCTGCCGGTATGCGATGCAGATTGCCGTTCTGTCGACCGGCGCAATCCTGGTCATCCGGCAGGAAGCGAGCCCCGGTTCGATGGTCGCCTCAAGCATCATCATGGGCCGCATGCTCCTGCCATTCGACTCGATGGTCGACGGTTGGCGGCAATGGGTCCTGGCGATCTCCGCATGGAAGAATGTGGGTGATCTCCTCGAGAACCAGGCACCCAAACGCGAAACCAAGCCGACGCCGCGCACGCAGGGCGAACTCACCGTCGACCGGTTGGTCTATGCGCCTCCCGGCTCCGATGTGCCTGTACTCAAGGGGCTGTCATTCACCCTGTCGCCGGGCGAGGTGCTCGGCATCGTCGGCCCGTCGGCAGCCGGCAAGTCCACTCTGGCGCGCGCGCTCATCGGCGTGACCAAGCCCACATCCGGCGGCATCTATCTCGACGGCAACAATGTCTATCTCTGGGAGCGCAGCTCGTTCGGCGACATGGTCGGATATCTGCCGCAGAGCGTCTCGCTTCTCGATGGAACGATCCGAGACAACATCGCCCGGATGCGGGAATCCGACCCGCGGTTGGTGCTGGAAGCTGCCCGGCTCGCCGAGGTTCATGACATGATCGGCCGACTGCCGCTCGGATACGATACGCCTCTGGGAGACGGGGGATATGCTCTCTCCGGCGGCCAGCGGCAGCGGATCGGTTTGGCACGGGCAATCTACGGCAAGCCGCGCCTGATCGTCCTCGACGAGCCGAACTCCAATCTCGACACCGACGGCGAACGGGCGCTTGTGCGCACCATCGAGGCCCTGCGCGCCGACGGAGCCATCATCATCCTGATCGCGCATCGGCCTTCCATCATGCAGGCCGCCGACAAACTCATGGTCCTGCAGGAAGGCAAGATCAGCCAGTTCGGCCCGCGAACCTCGGTCGTCAGCGCGATCACTCCCGGCGAGAAGCCGATTGCTGCCGTGAAAGGAACCGCATGAGAAAGCGTTCGGAGATCGTGCAACGGCCTGCGCCCGCGCCCGCGACATACGTCGCCGTGAACCTTGAAGCCACGAGAGACCGCTTCCGGAAGCAGGACGCGCGCGAGCCCTCCTACCGCGGACCGGTGATCGCCGGCCTGGCGACGATCTTTCTTGGTCTCGGCGGTCTCACGACGTGGGCCTTCTCGGCGCATCTCGACAGTGCCGCGGTCGCCACAGCAACAGTCGTGGTCGATTCCAAGCGCAAGACCATCAGCCACCTCGAGGGCGGCATCCTCAAAACCTTGCTCGCCCATGAGGGCGAAGTCGTAAAGGCAGGACAGCCGCTGCTGCGCCTTGACGACACAAGGGCGAAGGCCGAACTCGAGCAGCTGCGTTCCAGACGGATCGGGCTTGAGGCGCGCCTTGTGCGTCTGCGGGCCGAGCAAGCCGGACTGACCGATCTCAGCTTTCCCGACAACCTGCTCCAGGCTGGAGGGCCAACGGCAGAAGAGATCCTGAAAGCCGAGCGAAAATTCTTCATGGCACGGCGCGAGATGTTCAATCGCCGCGTCGACATCCAGCAAAAGACCATCGAGCAACAGGTGGCGGAACTCCAGGCCGTGCGATCCCAAACCGACGCGAACACGCGGCAATCGGAACTGCTCGACCGGGAACTCAAGGCCATCGCGAGTCTCGTCGAGAAGGGCTATGCGCCGCGCCCGCGCCTGACGGAAATGCAGACGCGCGAAAGCCAGCTCCAGGGCGATGCCGGCGAGCTTGTCTCCCGCAAGGCCAAGGCGGAACAGGCCAAAGCGGCGGCAGAGCTCGAAATTCTTTCACTCGGCAACGACTTCCAGCAGCAGGTGGCATCGGATATCCAAACCGCACAACTCGAACTGGCCGACACGATCGGACGAATCGACGCCGCGACCGATGTCCTGCGCCGCGTCGAGATCGTCTCTCCGGAGAGAGGGATCGTCACCAACATCCGCTCTCATACCGTGGGAAGCGTCATTGCCGCCGGTCAGCCGATCCTCGACATCGTGCCGGAGAATGAACCATTGATCGTCGAAGCCAAGATCGGTCTGCGCGACGTCGATTCCGTGCGCGTCGGCGCTCCGGTCCAGATTCGGCTGACCGCCTATAACAGTCGCAGCACCCCGCCCCTCGCGGGAAAGCTGACTTATCTCTCGGCCGACCAGCAGATGGACGACCGCAACAATTATGCCTACTTCGTCGCACGCGCCGAGATCGAACCGGAAAGCCTCAAGGCGAACTCTACGACAGCGCTCTATCCTGGAATGCCGGCGGAGGTGCTCATCATCAACAAGCCCAGGCGGGCAATCGACTATCTGCTGAGCCCCATTACCGAAAGCTTCGACCGCGCATTCCGAGAAGAATAGGGCGCATCGAGCGTTTCGTTTTCACTCCAACTGTCGACGGTTCTCTTGCAGCGGGAGGCGGGATGGCGCCTCTCGAACCGTCATTTCGAATTTAAAACTAAATCATCTTCATTAATAAAATAAAACCAAACAATACAAATACAATATTGACCTATATATGCTATTAAATTGACGCAAAGTGAAAATACTACTTTAGGATTTACAATTACTACTTATTGTTTTACTTAACTCATCACCGGGATCTTCGCAGCACAAATACCATCCCGGAAATCTCCTTGCGCAGATGGCGCTTCATTTTGGCTCAAACATGCAACCGGGCGCGTAACGGTCTACCCGGTGCTGACAATAAGGATGAGAGATATGGCGACTATTGGTGGTGGAGCCGCGAACGATGTCTTGAATGGCACTTCGGGTGCGGACGTCATCTTCGGCAATGGCGGTGACGACCTGATCCTCGGCGGCAGCGACAGCGATGCGCTCTCCGGCGGAACGGGAAGCGATGTTCTCTTCGGCGGGTCCGGAGACGACTGGATGTCCGGCGGTGCCGATGACGACGTGCTGTTCGGCGGTGTCGGTGCCGACGTCCAACAGGGCGACGCCGGAAACGACATCCTGTTCGGTGGCAACAGCGACGATATCCAACTCGGCGGTACCGGAGACGACTATCTCCGCGGCGGCAACGGCAACGATATCCAACGCGGCGGCGACGGCAGCGACCTTCTCGAAGGCGGGTCCGGCGATGACCTTCTTCAGGGCGGTACGGGCGACGACATTCTGCGTGGTGGCTCCGGTGCCGATATCCTGGAAGGCGGCGAAGGTGACGACGTGCTGCAAGGCGGCTCGGGCGGCGATACCTTCGTCTTCAGTGGCGGCGGCGGCAACGACGTCGTTCTCGACTTCAAGGCCGGTCAGGACATCCTGCAGATCTCCAAGGGCATCAACGGAACCGACATCGCATCGGCCGAAGATCTCGCTGGCCGCGTCCAGCAGGTCGGCAGCAATACGATCGTTGACCTTGGCAACGGCGACACAATCACGCTCGTGAATGTGAACGCCGACGACATCAACAGCAATCCGAGCGACTATTTCTCGGTTCACTGATCTGCGACTTCAACAAATCACGGATGTCGCGGACCTCTCTGCGGCATCCCATTCAGACATATGGAGACAGGAAAGCGATGGCGGATTCTGCCATGCTCACATTGCTGGACGAGGATCTTGCCTCTCGGGGAGTTTCATCTCTCGGACGCAATGTCGTTCTGCTCACCTGGGATGTGCCCCACGCCGAACGGATTTCGTCTCCCACGCTTAAGACCGATGGCGATGACATCTGGCCCCTCGCTTCCTTGCGTCTCTCGTTGCCTCATGGCGGCACACGCCTTTTCTGGGTCTTTCAACGTCCGCCCGATGGGCAGATCACTGTGGATCTGTCCCTCGAAGCACTCGGAAGCACCATAGCCGTCACCATTGATTCCGACACGGACATCGCGCCGGTGGATGCCGAAGAGTTGGTCGACGGAATCGACAGGCAGGGCTGCGTCGCTCTGGTGTCTGCCCTGTTCAATGTATGGGGCACCATGTTCCGTCTACAGCGGAACCGGACCTTCATCGGGATTCTGGAGGATCTGCTCTCGCAGATGGCCCCGGCACCCGGCCAAGCCGTTGCCGTGGCGCAGATTGCGAACGACTTTATTCTGGCAAGGACATCGCTCGTCTCTGGCTTCGGCAAGGTCGATGCGATCTACACGCTCGGCAGGAACGGCCCGACCCGCATTCCTGCGCGCCCCTACCGGATTCCGGATGCGAAGGGCGGACGAGATGTTGTCCATTTCCTGATTGACCGTGCGCGGATTTCCTCTGACGAGTCCCTCCTCATCCTGATTGGTCCCGGAGGATTGTCCGTCCGGCGCATGTTCACGCCCGATGGACGCCTCCCCTCTATCGAGCGCTGGTTCCGCGAGCACGCGCACACAGCACCGGGCCTGCGCGAGCATATGCTGACGGAAATATCCGACCGCTCCTCGGCGGGACCGGCCTACGCGCTCGAACTGCAACTGCGCTCGCCATTGCGTCCACGACGGATTTCCAGCAGCCTCACCACCCCATCGGCCGAAATCCTATCGGCCCTGGCAACGCCGGCAGGAACCCTGGTGACCGGCTGGTACCGCGATCCGGTCGGCCTCTTCGCGGGAATTGAAGCGAGCCGTCCAGACGGCGGCTCACTGGATCTGACGGCCGATCTGTTCAGATTTCCCGTCGAAGTCGCAGGTCCAACGAAAGGATCCCGCCTTGGCGCCACCGGATTTGCCGTCCTGGTACCCGCAACCGCCGGCTCGGCACACATTCTCCAACCGCGCTTCCACCTGCGCCTGAAATCGGGTGCCCGTCATCCTCTCGTGCCGAAGCTTCAGCCCGCCGATCCGGTCGCGGCCCGCGCCGCCGCCTTGCGGGCTATTCCGGCACAACATGTCGATCAATCCGTTCTGACGCAGATCCTCAGCCCTGTGATCGCAAATCTCCACGAACAGACACGCGAGCGAATCGGACGTCCCACTCTTCAGAAGATCGGAGTCCCTCTAGCGCGGCCAAAAGCCTCGGTGATCATTCCGCTCTACAAGAATCTGGAGTTTCTCCGCTTCCAGATCGCTGCCTTTGCCGCGGATCCATGGATTCGCACGAACGCCGAGATCATTTATGTCCTCGACTCTCCCGAGCAGGTCCAGGAAGTCGAGCATCTTCTGGGTGGCCTCCATCTTGTCTACGGTCTGCCCATCACCCTAGTCGTCATGGAGCGAAACGGCGGATACGCGCGCGCGAACAATGTCGGCGTCTCGTTCGCTCAAGGCGACGTTTTGGCGCTGGTCAATTCCGACATCATCCCTGTCTCTCCGGGCTGGCTGGAGAAAATGACGGCGCGTCTGAACGGTCGCCGCCGGATTGGCGCTGTCGGACCGAAACTCCTGTTCGAAGATGGATCGATTCAACACGCCGGGATGTACTTCTCGCAGGATCACCGCGGGCATTGGCTCAACCAGCATTTCCATAAAGGCATGCCGCGCGACTATGCTCCAGCCTGCGAGGAACGTGTCGTACCTGCAGTGACCGGGGCTTGCCTTGTCACATCCAAGTCCGTTTTCGACGCTGTTGGCGGTTTCACGGAAGATTATGTGGTCGGAGATTACGAAGACAGCGATCTTTGCCTCAAAATTACCATGACAGATCGCAAGATCGCATATCTTCCAGACATCGAACTCTACCACCTCGAGCGTAGATCGATGTCTCTCAACGCCGAGTACATGCGCGGAATTGCCTGGCAGTACAATTGCGCTCTTCATAGCGAGCGCTGGCGTGATCTCATGATCGCAGCGATGCAGGCTGGACGCCCTCGCAAAGGAAGGAATGCGGCAATATGAATGTGCAGTTCGATCTTACGAATGCCTCGAATGCGCTGAAACTCCATCCCGATGCTGAATCGAACCTCAGTCATTTGATGGAAGAGATTTCTCAAAACGCCTCGCTGCCTGCTCCACCGCCCGAAAACGTCTTCGTGGGTGATGGCGACTATCGCGCAATCGGCGTTGAGTATCTCGGTCACTTCGCTCGCATCGGTGGACTCAAGCCATTCGAATCAGTCCTGGATATCGGATGCGGCATCGGACGGATGGCCGTCCCGCTGACACAATATCTGGATTCCGAAAAGGCTTTCTATGAAGGCATCGATCCTGTGAATGCCGGGGTCGAATGGTGCGTGCAGAACATTACATCCGCCTATCCGAACTTCCGGTTCTGCCGTGTGGATATTGCTCACGAACTCTACAATCCCGGAGGAGCAATCGCCGGGCATGAGGTCGTCCTGCCCTTTGCGGACGAAAAGTTCGATTTCGTGACGATGGTATCCGTCGCAACCCACCTGCCCGAAGCGGAGATTTCTGCTTACGCCCGTGAGATCATGCGGTTGCTGACACCTGGCGGACGCCTGTTTCTGACCGCGTTCATCGTTGCGGCGGGAGACCCGGATCGGCCGACCGCTCGCCCGCGCTTCACGCGGGGGACGAAGCCCGGCACGTGGTATGGCGATCCTTTGGCCCCTCTCGGTGCAATCGGCTTCGACGCCGGGATTATCGAGAGTTCCCTGAAGGACGCAGGCCTGCAGATCCAACGCCTCAGCCTCGGCCATTGGCGAGGAATTGAGAGCGCTCACTATCAGGATATCATCATCGCCGTTAAGCCGGAGTCAATCACTTGACGACACGTGTGCTGGTCGTTGCCCACAATCATCCGGACTTTCATCCTGGCGGAACGGAGATCTTCGCTCACGATCTCTTTCGCGAGTATCGCTCGCGTCCCGATGTGGAGGCTCTGTTCCTCGCGGCGACCAACAATCTCCACCGCGGGCAGCGGCCGGGAACCAGCTTCCAGTCACCTGGTGACGCTTCGGATGAAGTCATCATGTGGTGCGGACACTTCGATCAGCTCAACCTGAGCCAGATCGACAGCTACGGAGTTGTTCCTCATCTCGTCAGCCTACTTGAGGACTTTCGACCTGATGTCGTCCATATTCATCATGTTCTGCTCATCGGAGTGGAATTCATAGCCCTGGTGCGTCGCATTCTGCCAAGCGCTCGCATCGTCATGACGCTTCATGACTATTACCCGATTTGCGCTCATGACGGATTGATGATGCGGTCGAAAGGGAGGGAAAGGTGCGATCGCGCGACCCCCAATCGCTGCAGCGGATGCTTCCCGAGCATTACGCCCGATCGCTTCCTTCTACGCGAAAAGTACATTCAGACTCATCTCGATCAGGTTCATCGCTTCATTGCTCCGAGCCGCTTCATCAAGGACCGGTTTGTGAGCTGGGGTCTCCCGTCCGAATCGATCGAGGTCGTTGCCAATGGACGTCCGGCTGTCCTGCCGGCTGCCCATCGACCCACTTCTTCAGGCAGGCGGTCCGTCTTCGGCTACTTCGGCAACCTGAACCCATGGAAGGGGATCCCCGTTCTCCTCAAAGCCGCCCAACGTCTCGTTGCAACAGGATTTGATGATTTCGAGCTCCGCCTGCATGGCGGGGCGCCCTTTCAGTCGCAAAAATTCATCGACGAGATCGACGATCTTCTTGCAGAAACTGAACCTCAAGTCGTCAGGCTTGGACCTTACGGCCGCGAGGACCTTTCCGACCTCATGGCAGCGGTCGATTGGGTGGTGATGCCGTCGATCTGGTGGGAGAATGCCCCCTTGGTCATCCAAGAGGCGTTCATACACCGGCGTCCTGTCATTGCGAGCGGCATCGGTGGAATGGCTGAAGCTATTCGTGATGGCATTGACGGCCTGCACGTCCGTCCAGACGATCCAGTCTCTCTTGCCCGTGTCATGCAACAAGCGGTCGAGACACCGGCACTCTGGGAAACCCTCGTGGCAGGAATCAATCCGCCGGCCGATATCACGATCGTCGCAGAGCACCACCTCGCTCTCTATCACAGCCTCCTGAAAGGCGCAGAGATCATCGAACTGAAGGCAAACGCGGCATGAGCACAGCACAGCACGGTAACGCGGTAGCCCTACCGGCAACTCCAGGCAACGCGCAACTTCAAGGTCGTGTCGATGCGATCGAAGGGCAGCGCCTGTTTGGATGGGTTTGGGATCGCTCCCGCCCCACTGAGCGACTTCAGGTGCGCGTCATACTGGATGAAAAAGTCATCGCATCGGCCACGGCCGACATGCCTCGTGTCGATCTACGCCGCAACGGGATAGGTGATGGCGGATACGCCTTCGAGATCGAGCTGCCTGATGGTGCCGAACACGGCACGGCCGGCATTTCCGTGATCGCTGCATCTCCTTCGACCGGAGAGGAACTCGTTCTACGTTCGCCCAGCCAGGATGAGCGTGCAGCGGAAGCTGCACTCAATGCACCGCTGACTCGTGTGTTCGACCGGCTTGAGCTGCTCATCGAGGCGCAGAGGCGATCGCAGCTTCTGCAACGTGAAGCTGTGGAAGCCCTCCGCGGCACGTCAAATCAGATCAACGACATTGTTGGTGAGGAGGACGGCATCGCGGCGGCTCTCGACGTCGTGCGAGCCAATCAGTCCGATCTGGCCAAGAAGGTATCCGATATCGAAGTCTTCCATATGCGCTTCGACAGAATTCTTTCCGATTTCGGGCGGCAGATCGAGGATCTTGGATCATCTGTCGACCGTCCCATGCGCAGAGCGGTCACGCTCCTGATTGCCTTCGGGGGAATCTCCGCGGCGTGCGCCATCGCGGCGCTGGTCGTCCTTCTGCGCCATCCTCCGTGGTAAGCCGTAGCCATCAAAGCAAGAGGCGAAACGATCATCGAACATAGTTCCGGAAAATCGATGCAGAACAATACACAAATAATGCAAGAGCTACGTGATCTTCCTCTCGACGGCGAGAGCGCTCTTGTCAGCCCGGTTGGAGATGACCTCGCGTTGATTGCGGGCGTGGCCGATACGATGCCGGACAACGTCGAAGCGTTGCTTAACGGCGATCCTTCCATGTCCATGAAGACCGATATCGTCTACTGGGTTCGGAAAGGCGCGCCTGCGGAATCCGCCATCGGCTTTGTGGCGATTGTCCCCATTAGGCTCGCAAGCAAGGTTCGCTTGCGCTCGGTCGTCATGCGTCGCAGCGGACAGCCGATCCGTTACACCCTGATCAGGCCGGCATTGTCCCTTCCAGCCTTAATTCAGATCGTCACCTCCGACGCCGGCGATCGATCCTCAATCATCCTCGATCGCATTGTCCATGCCCTGATCGGCGGGAAAACCAATCAGAAGCGTTTGGATGCCGCCTCGTCGGTCCTGACATCGGCAGGCACTACCGATGGCTGGATCGAGGTTATCGGCTCAATTGACACGGGCCAGGTCTTTCTGCAGGGCTGGGCCTCCGATCTGCCCTGCGATACGGTACGCATCCTTGCGGCCGATGACGGATTGCTGGCTGGAGAATTCAAGTCGGCTTATGTGCCTCGCAGTGACTTGGGAGAGCAAGGCAAGGGCTTCGTAGGCCTGCTCGACACTGGCGAGTCTACTCTTGATCCAAGCAAGCTCAAGAAGATGTTCTTTCGCGGACAGGACGGATGGCGGACACTTAATGTCTATGATCGTCGCGTTCTCCTGTCCCCGACCGACGTTCCCGCTCATATCCGGGATGGTTTGATCCACGCGAACGCAAACGCAGATACGATACAGACATTGCGACGTGCCGGGGAGCGGTTCGACGGTCGCGACACCGTGTCGGATCTCAAAGTGCCGGTTCGCATCGGCATGGATATGGTCGCCGAAGTTCCTGGCGGAGGTATTCTGGTCGCCGGTTGGATGCTCGACCCAGAGGGCCATGTGGATTCCCTCACGTTGCGCGCCGGTGCAAACAGCCAGCGGGTCGATGATAGCTGGACCCGCCTGCCGCGCGCTGACGTGTCGACGGCATTCCAGCACAACAGCCTTTTTGTCGGACGCCTTGAGCCGGCCCGTAATGACCACGGCTTTCTGGCCTTTGTCCCCGGCCCTTCGTCCTCGGCAGAGACGCCCGTCTATTTCGAGCTCGCTGTCGGCGACACAATCGCGTTCTATCCTCTCACACCTCTTCGAGGCATGTCCCGACGGTCCCTGGAGAGGTTGATCTCGCCTCTCGATCCACGGACTGCAGCGGCTGGAGCTGCCATCGAGCGCCATATCGGGCCGATGATGCAGGCCATGGCCTCGCCTGCACCGAGTATCACGGAAACCCGTGACTTCGACTTCAACGACATGGAAGCCGGCAAGGCTCTGGTCATCGGAGCGGGTATGGATGCCGAGGAAGTGTCCGTTACATTGTCGCTCCTCGCACTGGATGCTGAGACGAAGGAAATGCCGATCATCGTCGCGGCTCCCGTGGAATCCTTCGACAATATTGCGCCGGAGGCAGAGCGGCTCTCGCGCTTCTACGGCATCAAGGTTCGCGTCATCGGCGCGACAGGCGTGCAGGATGCCTGCGATTCTTTTGAAGCTGCCATTCAGGCGACGAAGGCGGAAACGCTGATCTTTCTTGCTGCAGGAGTTCTGCCGCGCCAAGCGGGCTGGATTTCATCCCTGGAAAGGGCCTATCGCAATCGCGGCGGCAAAGCTTTGGTCAGCCCCACGATCCTCTACGAGGACAATTCCATCCGCTTCGCAGGCACTTGGCTCGACAATGGAGAGCAGAAGCTTGTCGACCGGTATATCGGATACCCGCGCGATGTCGTGCGCGGATCGCAACCGGCCGAAGTCATCGCAGGCTCGCTTGCATGCTGCATCGTCTCACGCGAAGCCATTGCGTCTGCCGGCGGGTTCACGCGGTCCTATCTGGGCGCCGGTGAAAAGGGCCGCGACCTCTGCCTCAAGATGAGGCTTGGAGGGACGCCCGCCGTCTGGTTGCCGGATGTCGAGATGATCTCAGCCGATAGTGATGCCAGCGCGTCGGCTCTTCCCATGCATCGCCTGGCCCAGAAGATCGACCGCTGGAGCTTCGAGCGGAAGTGGTCGCTCCTCATCAATAACATGAGGTAGTGGAATCATGCCCAAACATTCTCCCCGCATTCTCATCGTCTCTCACGGTCATCCGAGTTTCTCTCTCGGAGGAGCCGAGATCGCTGCCTATAATCTGCACAAAGGCCTCAACCGGGTCGGTGGAGCCGAATCCCGCTTCTTCGCTCGCGTCGGACACCCGGTCGCACGGCACAGTGGAACCGCTCTCATGAGCCTTCGGCAGACGGAAGGCGAGTTCCTTTACCATGCCGACGAATATGATCACTTTCTCATCTCGAACCGGAACACCGAGGAAATCGAGCGTGACTTCCTGCGTGTTCTGAGAGACCTGAAGCCCGACGTCGTCCACTTCCATCATTTCATCGGCCTCGGCCTGGAGATGATCTACGCCGTTCGACAGGCTCTTCCGGATTGCGTGATCGTGATCACGTTCCATGAGTTCCTTTCCATCTGCAACCATCATGGACAGATGGTGAAGACAGGCGGCACCAAGCTCTGCCACCGGGCGTCTCCTTCGGATTGCAATGCCTGCTTTCCGGAAATCTCTCCGGCCCGCTTCCTGCGCCGCGAACATTTCATACGCGGTCTGCTGGATGTTGCCGATTACTTCGTCTCACCCAGTCAGTTCCTTGTCGACCGCTATGTCGACTGGGGCCTGGATCGTTCGCGATTCACCGTCATCGAAAATGGTCTCGATATCGCCGAGCCGGCGCCGCCGCGCCCCCTCCCCCAGCGGGCAGGACGACGCTCCCGGTTCGGCTATTTCGGCCAGATCACGCAGTTCAAGGGCGTCGACATCCTTCTCGACGCCGTCACCTGCATTCCGGACTCTGTTTGGGGAGACGATGCCCAGCTGATGATTTTCGGCGGCAATCTGGAACGGCAGCCGGAACCTTTCCAAGAGAAGATCAGGAAGCTGGTGGAGCGTGCAGGTCCTCGTGTTCGCTTCTACGGATCCTACCAGAACAACGAGATGCCGCGCCTGATGCGCTCGATCGACTGGACGATCATTCCCTCCATCTGGTGGGAGAATTCACCGATCGTGATCCAGGAATCCTTCTTTCACGGCCGCCCCATGATCTGCAGCAATATCGGCGGGATGGCTGAAAAGATCACCGATGGTGTCAACGGACTGCACTTTCGGGTCGGCTCGTCCCAGGATCTCGTCGACCGCATGACCGAGGCGCTGATCACACCGAAGCTCTGGGAAAACCTGCGCGCCGGCATCGGGCAGCCGATCACTTACGAGGAATGCGCTCGGCAGCACCTCGAACTCTATCAGGAACTTGCCACGAAGAAGGCAACAGCGTCATCGGCTGTTGCGCTGACGGCCTAGCGGGCTTGGCACGAACACAATTGGAGATATCTCGATGAAGCGTATCCTGGTCATCAGCCCCTCAGGCGAAGTCTATAACCACGACAATGTCCGTTGGTATAAGCACAAAGATGTTCAACGCAGCATCAACCACTACCACAACATCGGAGACGCATTCGTCTTCGACTCTTCGCTCAAGCTTCTGAACTACGACAAGCTCGACGCATTGGAGATTGCCAATCCCGACCTCGCCCAGATCGATCGGATCAATGCCGAATACGATTACGTGTTTCTGCGCGGGTCCAATTATGTGCACAAGGACATGGTTTGGGACCAGGCGATCGACGTCCTCAAGAAGCTCAAAATCCCGGTCATCGCCTGGGGCATCGGCGCCCAGGCACCGGTCAAGGGCAAGATCGAGCTCTCGGAAGAGACTAAGACGGTTCTTCGCATGATGGCCGATTCCACGACATCCATCGGCGTGCGTGGGGCCTATTCGGCGCAGGTTCTCTGGGATCTTGGAATCAAGAACATCCGCATCGTGGGTTGCCCGACCGCGTTCCGCCGGAACAACCCCGATCTCAACATCCAGTTGCCGGCTCTTGAGAGCATCCGGACCGCCGGCATTACTGTCCGACGCGAGGTGTCGTCCACCTATGCCCGCGATATCAAGCAGTATCTGACCTTCCATCGGGACCTCGTGAAGAGCCTGGCGGCGCGATTTGACGTGGTGCTGATGGCGCAGGGGGAAGTCGAGGAGAAGAAGATCGTGCTTGGGACCGCAGAGCAGCGGGAGGAGGCGATCGCAGCTTTGCGCGCGGACAGGCAGGTAAGCGAATGGTATCTCGACGAAGCCATGGAGAAGCTGCACCGGGAGAGGCTGTTCTATTCCGACGTGGTTGCCGACTACGAGGATCTCGTGCAGCAGAAGGATCTCGTCCTTGGATACCGGCTCCACGGCAACCTGATGGCGCTCGCGAATGGCGTGCCGTCGATCTACTTTACCTATGACAGCCGAACGGTCGAATTCGCCGAGACCTATCAGATTCCGAGTTTCGACGTGTTCTCAGGCAAGGAGTTCAAGCTCGAGGATTACTGGGACCAGTCACTCTTCGACAAGTTCAACCGCGCCTATCATCATACATACCGGGAAATGCATCAGTTCCTCGTTGAGAACGGGGCGGATACGAAGATGCTCCCTGTGATGAGGCCGCCGGAATACGGGCAGCTCCAGGCTGCCTAGTAGTCTCATGGGGTGCCGTTCGAGCTACGGCATCCCTTTCCATTTCTTCTCAACTAATCGCCAAGAGCAGGGGATCAGTCATGACTGTATTGGTAACGGGAGGTGCCGGCTATATCGGGAGCCATATGCTTCTGGCGTTGATCGATGCCGGAAGAGACGTCGTCGTCCTGGACGATCTCAGCACCGGCTTCGAGTGGATGGTCCATCCTTCGGCAACCCTCGTCCAGGGCGATGTGGGTGACGAATCCCTCGTCGCGGATATCGTTCAGAAGCATGGCGTTAAGGCCATTGCTCACTTCGCCGGATCGATCGTGGTTCCGGAATCCGTCACGGATCCGCTGGGCTACTATCTCAACAATACGGTCAAATCGCGCGCCCTCATCAGTGCAGCGGTGCGGAACGGCGTTGAGCGGTTTCTTTTCTCCTCGACCGCTGCCGTCTATGGCGACGCCAGGGAGAGCCCGATCTCGGAAGCGACACCTCTCAATCCGGTCTCGCCTTATGGCACATCGAAGCTCATGACCGAGATGATGCTGCGGGATGTGGCTCGTGCCCATCCTCTCCGCTTTGTGGCCCTCCGGTATTTCAACGTTGCCGGCGCCGATCCTCAAGGCCGAAGCGGGCAGAGTACGCGACAGGCGACGCACCTGATCAAGGTCGCGACCCAAGCGGCTCTGGGTGAGAGATCGCACCTCGACATCTTTGGAACCGATTACCCAACGCCGGACGGCACGTGCCTTCGAGACTATATCCATGTCTCGGACCTAGCCCATGCCCATACTCTTGCCCTCGACTATCTCGATGCGGGAGGCGACAGCACCATCCTCAACTGTGGCTATGGTCGCGGATACTCCGTTCTTGAAGTCATTGAGGCCGTCAAGCGGGTATCGGGTGTCGACTTTACCGTGAACCTTTCCCCGCGGAGGCCTGGTGATCCCGCCACTTTGATTGCAAGCCCGGCGCAAATTCGTGAAGTCCTGAATTGGACGCCCAAGCTCGACGATCTCGAAGCGATCATCCGCCATGCATTGGCGTGGGAAAGCAGCCTGAGACTTCGCAGAGCGGAAGCTGCTTAGCCGGGGATTGCACGATGGCTCATGTGCCTGCGAGCAAAATCTTCCTCATCGCTTCGTAAAATCTTTTAGGTTTCGGCATGCAATCGCTCCGAAACAAGCACGCAATATTCAATTTTAGAATGGAATTCATATGCTGGACGAAATCATCAAGGATAGGACACTCGATCAACCCACCGCCAAGATGACACCGCCTGCCAAGTCCCTGCGAGTGGCGATCCTGTGGAAGTACCCGTCTCTGGGACTCTATTCGAACGCAGCGTTCGAGGACCTTTACAATGGCATCGGCCACAACAACGGCAATCTGGCATTTGTCCATGCCATTGCCAGTCACATTTCCAATCCGGTCAAGTTCTTTGGCTGGAGCGCCTCGGCGGAGACCCTGAAGGAAAACGCGGATATCATCGTCATTCCGTGCGCCAATCAGTTGGGCCGTCACACGGATTACGGCAACATGGCAGACAACCTGGAGAGGTCCGGACTACCGATCGTCGCCATTGGACTTGGAGCCCAGGCCGACAGCTACGATCAGGACATCCAGCTCTCCGATGGGACCTATCGATGGGCCCAGGTCATTGCGCGCTCCAACCCGTCCTCCTCGACCTCCAACATCTATACCCGTGGTGCGTTCACTACTTCGCAGCTCGATAAGATCGGCATCCACGATTCCATTGTCGGCGGCTGCCCCTCGTACTTCACGAACCAGGAGTCGGGGCTCGGCAAGAAAATTCACAAGCATTGGTCGGACATCGCGTTGCCGCGCTCCATTTCCGTCGCGGCGGGACATCAGGCGTGGGTGAAGACCCGCGATATCGAGCATCAGCTGATCAGCCTGATGATGGATCCGATGTATCCGGGTCAATACGTGGTCCAATCGATGGGCGAAATGATCAGGGTGTCTCGAGGCATTTTCGACGAAATCGATCCTCATGCGCTCAAGGAAATCCACAACCACACCGTCCCGCATTATTCCTTCGAGGAATTCAAGGCGTGGTGCAGGAACTATGTCCATTCCTTCTATGACGTTCCGGCCTGGATGGACACATTGCGCCGGTATGACTTCACCATCGGAGCCCGTTATCACGGCGTAGCCCTGGCTCTTCAGGCCGAGCGCATGGGCTTGACCGTCACGATCGATTCCCGAACCCGAGAGCTCTGCGAGAATACGGGGGTTCCGCATGTCGCCGCATCCGATCTGACCGCGCCGCTCACGCGATCAAGCTTGAAGAAGATGATCAATTTCGATCCGGATTCCTATGACAGGCACCGGAGTGAAGCTGCATCGAGATATCTCGACTTCCTCACGGCAAACAGGCTCCAGCCCGCATCCTTCCTGCAGCGGATTGCAACCGGCAAGTGAGCTGGGGCGTCGGATCACGATGGCTCCTGTCCCCATGATCGCCGTTCTTGAGAAATTTCCTCACGGACGACAGGCAGCATGATTGGGAGGGTTCTGACATGGCCCGTTTGACGAATCTCATGAACAGGATCGGCCATTGGAACGCCACCATATGGCCGGCGGTTCTGATGCTTGTGATGAGCACGGCCGCGACCTCGGGCGAATCTCTGCACTTCTCGGTCTCTCCCAAGCCTGAAGAGGTCTATAGCTATGAGCGGCAGCGATGCGACTGGCGCTCGATCCCCGATTCTCCCGCCAGGGCCTATCGCCGCCGTGACGGCTCAGTGGCCCTGATTGCGGCGCACTTCCGGAACAGGGTACTCGAAGGGCCTGGCTTTGCCGAGCTTCGGCCCAACTGCTCTGTTGTTTCCCAAGGCGAGGAATCGGCCGATCCCTCAGCTTATGATGACCGCTTCTGGGTTCAGAGCCTCATCCCGCTTGGTGACGACCGCATTCTCGGATTGGCGAGCCAGGAATTCTCCGGACTTCGCCATGACGGGCTTTGCGCCAAAGGGCCCGGCAAGCCGGAGTGCTGGTATCTTGCGATCGTTGGATTGGAGGCGAGCGAGCGGGATTTCTCATTCAAGCTGCTGCCTCGCGACCGGCGCCTCATTGCCGGGTCGAACAAGCCGTTCGATACGGGCGTCAACGCCGCGGGCTTTCTCACGCTCTCCAATGCCGTCTTCGATCAAGACCATGCCTATTTCATTGCCTGGACGGAGGATGCCGCGGAACCCGGCGGACGCGGAAACTGCCTGTTTCGCGCTCCGCGGTCCGATCTCGTGGCGGGCTGGCGGATGATGAGCGGAGGCCGCTTCGTCTCGCCGCCGAACCCTTATCCGGCAAGCGGACAGGAACCCGCTCAGGCGAAATGCGACCGTCTCGGCAGCGGCGACATCACCGGCAAGGTGCGATCCCTGATCTGGCTGGAGGCCAAGAACCTCTGGATGGTCGTCTGGTCCACACGAGTGAACAATCAAGGCGGCGTCTATTATGCAACCTCGCCGGACTTGAGAAACTGGTCATCAGCATCGCTGCTGGCCCCGTTTGATCCGCCCTGGGGAACCACCGAGAGAAAGACCTATTACGACTATCCCTCGATCATCGATCACGACAGCCGATCTCCTGTCTTTCAATCGGCTGGAAACACATTCCATTTGTATCTGACGCGCTTCAACTGGCAGTCAAAGCGCCCCACCATGAACAGGGATTTGGTTCGGTTCAAGGTGACCTTGGACCGCTGAAGTTTTAAGCCAACCGCGTCCCGCGCTATCAACGGACGGTGCGTCCCTCCGCAACGACGAAGTTGAACAGCTCGTCCCTGGGCTCGACGCCGAGGCCGGCTCCTGTCGGCACGGTGTAATGTCCCTCTGCGCAGCCCATATCGCCGTCCGTGAAAGCAAAATTGCGATCAAAGACGGAGTGTTGGTACTCGTGATAGGGAACGCGCTGAAGGGCTGACGACGTCACAAGGCTTGCCGCCATGAAGATGCCGACGCTGATCGAGGCGTGTGGAATCGTGTTGATGTGGAAGGTCTGTGCCATTCGGCCGATCTGGATGAATTCGGTGATGCCGGTATGGCCGATCTCGGGCTGGATCACGCCCATGCAGCGGGCTTCCAACCTTGGGCGGTATTCATAGACCGTCCGCCATTCCTCGCCGAGCGCGAGAGGCACGCCGATGCTTCGCGCCACCCGCGTCTGTCCTTCCAGGTCTTCCGGCTGGCACGGCGCTTCGGCGAAGTAGAGGTTCGAGGCCTCAAGGCGCCGGATGAGGCGCACCGCCTCGGAGGCTTCGAATTTCCAATGCAGATCGACCATGAGGTCGATGTCGGGACCGACCGCCTCACGCAGGGCCAGCATCTCCTTTACGATGCCTTCGTCGGACACGACGGCCGCGAACTTGATGCCGCGATAGCCCTTTGCCACCCACTCGACGGCAAGGTCGCAGCGTTCCTGCAGAGTGGCACGAGGCAACCCCGACACATAGGCCGGGATCGTGGAATGCCGCCGCCCGCCGAGTAGCGTGGAGACCGAAACGCCAAGGTTCTTGCCGGCGAGATCCCAGAGCGCGATGTCGACACCGGCGAGAGCATCCACGTAGTATCCGCCAAAGAACCCGCGCACCCGCATGAGGTCGTAAAGATCCTCATGGATCACCACCGCATCGCCGGGATCGCGCCCGATGATGACGGGTCCGAGGACATCATCGATGATGGCCTTCGTCGCCTCAGGTGCCACGATGCCGTAGCACTCGCCCCAGCCGACGCGCCCGCTCTCGCCGGTGACCTTGATGAGCAGGGTCATGTCCGCGGAGGGATAGATCGTGCGGTTGCCCTTGCGCACGAGATAGCCACGCTCGTTGATGCGCTCTCCCTCCTTCAAGGGCCCGAGATAGGGCACCTCGCGCGGGATCGAGATGATGAAGGTTTCGACCTTGACGATGGAATCGACGGGATGGCCCATGAGCGATCAGACCGGACGGTGGTGCTTGTAGGGAAGCACCGCCTCTTGGAGAAGAAGTGACAGTTCGGCGCGATCTCCCTCGTCGAATTTGGGGCCCTTGCAACGGACGAACGTGTTCCGGATCACACCGCGGCGCCGCAGGACCTCTTTTGTCATGTGCATTCGGAAGATCGCCTGGAAGTTCAGAAGAGGAAGCGAAGCAGAATAGAGTTTTCGTGCCGTTGCGACGTCACCCTCGCGCCAGGATTTCATCATCATGGCATGAATGTCGGCGAGCTCGCAGGCCGGCATGGTGCCGGCCGCACCGCGCGCCATCTCGTCCATCGCGTAGCGCCCCCCGGCTCCTCCGAAGATCGCATCGACGGAATCCTTCGCCGCGTTCTTGATGCGCGTGAGGTGCTGGCCGCAGGGAGGCGTCTCTTCCTTGATGTAGCGGATCATGTCGACAGCGGAGGCCACGGCCGCCACCTCCTCCGGCGTCAATCCGGCGCCGATGGGCTTGGGCTGGTTCTGCAGCATGATCGGCACGCCGGCCCCGGCGGCAACCTGCTGGAAATATTCGATCTGTGCCTCAACTGAATTGCCGAGATGTCCGGGCGCCATCACCATCGCCGCGGCCGCGCCGATTTCGGCCGCGTGGGCGACATGGCGGGCGGCGATAGCCGGATCGGGATCGCTCGCGCCGATGATGATCGGAACGCGACCGCTGATTTCACGGGCGAGAAGGTTGACCTGGCTCCGCCTCTCCTCCTCGCTTAAGGTATCCACCTCGCTCGCCACACCGGGATAGACGACCCCGTCGACAGCGCTCTCGAGAGCGAACCGGATGATGGCCAGGAAGTCGGTTTCATCGATGGCCCCATTGGAGCGGAACGGGGTCGGAAGAACCGGAAATGCACCGGAAAGCGAGGTCGTCATTTAACAGCTCCTGCTGTAACGCCTTGAATGAAATATCGCTGGAGGAAGAGGAACGCAGCCACGATCGGGGCCGATGCTAGAAGGGATGCTGCCATGGCGCCACCCCAATCCGAATTGACCTCGTTCAGATAGGTGAGCAGCAGGCCAGGACCGATGGTGCGCTTGTCGTCGGACACGATGAGTGTCATCGAATAGAGCAGGTCGTTCCACGACCACATGAACGAGTAGAGAAAAACCGTGACGATCGGCGGGATCGAGATCGGGATCACGATCGTGTGGAAGATGCGCAGATCGCTCGCGCCATCCGCCCGCGCGGCCTCGATCAGCTCGTCCGGCACCTGCGAGAAATAGCTGTAGAGCATGTAGGTCGAGACCGGCAAGGCAAAGACGATGTAGCTAAGGATCAGCCCGGGACGGGTATCCAGGAGGCCGATTTCGCTCATGAGCGGATAGATGCTGATCAGGAGTAGTCCAAACGGAAACATCTGCGCCGAGAGCATGAAGAGCATCACGGGCTGGCGGCCCGCGAAACGGTATTTGGCGAAGCTGTAGCCGGCATAGAGTGCCAGAAGCGTGTTGAGCGCCGCGCTCGATCCCGATGCGATCAGACTGTTGACCAGATACATCGGCAGCTTTCCGGTCGTCAGTGCGGTGATGAAATGCGTCAGCGTCGGCGCGAGCGGAAACGGCGACGGGACGATGCTGTAGAGCTCGGCGTTCGATTTCACCGAGGAGATCACGAGCCAATAGAGGGGGAAGAACAGGAAGAGGCCGATCAGCGCGAGAAGCAGACCGAAGACCACCTTGGAGATTGTGCTGGAGAGATCGAACATGTCAGGCGCCTTTCACCAGCATGCGCAGGTACAGGAAGGCCGGCGGCAGCAGGGTCGCCACCCAGAGCACGCCGATGGCGGAGGCGAAACCGACATCCCATTGTTCGAAGGCACGGCGATAGACCTCCACCGAGAGAACGGCCGTCGCGCGGACCGGACCGCCGCCGGTCAGGGCATAGATCGTATCGAATTGCTGCAGGTTGCCGATGACGCCGAGCACCACGACGACAATCAGGACCGGGCGCAGATGCGGCAGCACATGATCGCGCAGGATCGCCCAGTTATTGGCTCCGTCGACCCGCGCCGCATCGACCTGTTCGCGGTCCATGTTCTGCAGCCCGGCGAGGAAGAACGCCATGAAGAGCGGGATCGACAGCCAGATCTTGGTGATGATCACCGCAACCATGGCGCCGGTCGAGGTGGAAAGCCAGGCCTGTGGCATGTCGATGAAGCCGAGTTCCATGAGGAACGCATTCAACACCCCATAGCGGCTGTTGAAGATCCAGCCCCAGATGAAAGCACTCACGGTGCTCGGCAGAACCCAGGGGAGAAGCGACATGGAGCGCAGCAATCCCCGGCCGCGGAACGGCTGGTTCAGGATCAGCGCCCAGCCGAGACCGAGGATAAGCGTCCCGGTCGTCGTGAAGAACACATAGATGGCCGTGGTGACGAAAGCCTGCCACACATCCGGCGTCGCGGCGATCTTGGCGAAATTTCCCAGGCCGTAGAATCGCGGCGCCGGTGTCTCGAGCGTGTACTCGAAGAGGGAGAGCGCCAGCGCCTGCAGGAACGGGTAGAGAATGACGAGGCCGAAGGCGATTGCCGCCGGAAGCAGAAGCAGCATGCCGATCCGGCGCTGTCCGGCTTTCAGCCCGCCACGGACGGCATGCGGCGAAACTTTGGCCGGTGCAGGAGCTGATGTGATCTCGGCGGCAAGACTCATGGGATCATCACATGCAATGCAAGATGCAGGAAGGTTCGGCCGGCTGTACGTTCTCGAACAGCCGGCCGATGAAATCAGTTCTGCTTGTTGACGTTCGCCATCGACGTCTCGAGGCGCTTCTGCATCGCCTGGATCGCATCGTCGACGCTCTTCTGGCCGAGCAGCGCGCCCTGCGCCTCCTCGCCGATGATCTGCGTCAACTCGGCGGCGTTCGGCCAGATGCCAACTTCGTTGCGGCGCGGGTTGCCCGCTGCCTTGGCCCAGGCCGTCAGATATGCGTCTCCGGTCACCTTCGGATTGGCGCGCGCGGACTTCGTCACCGGCAGTGCGCTCTGCTCCAGCGGGAACGTGGCCTGTGCCGCGTCAGAAGTGAGGTAGGTGATGAACTGGCTCGCCGGCGCGTCAGCCTTCGCCTTTCCGTCGGCCGAGAACTGAACCAGCAGATGACCCCATTGGATGGAAGCAGGCTCCTTTCCAGCAACCGCTACCGGCGTCGCCAGCGGCAGAACATTGGCATCAAAAGCCGGTCCCTGGCCGGAGAAGCTGCGCAGGTGCGTCCTGGCCTGAGGCGCGTCGAAGAAGAAGGCTGAAGCGTTTTGGGCCACGAGACGACGGGCATCGGGGCGGTCGATCTCGGGCGCTGCAAGACGATCCTTCATCAGGCCGACCATGAAGCCGAGTGCCTGCTTGCCGGCATCGCCATTGCCGATCTTCACCTTGCCTTGCTCGTCGATGATTTCACCGCCGAAGGTCCAGGTCCAGATCATGAAGTCGAGCAGGATCGAGCCGTTGTTCTTGGTCGCCATGGTGTAAGGAACCGAATTCGGCACCTTATCGCGAACGGCGACCAGAGCGTTCCGGAATTCCTCGATGGTCGTCGGTGTCTTTGTGACGCCCGCCTTCTCCAGCACCGCCTTGTTGGCGATGAGGCCGATGGAGCCGGAGATGAGCGGCAGCGCATACTGCTTGGAGCCGATCTGCCCCATGGCAAGGGCGTCAGGCGCGAACATCGCAGCCAGCTTGTCCTTGCCATAGACCTCGTTCAGATCGACGAGACCGGCGACATTGGCGAAGCTCGGGAGCCAGCGTTCCGACAATTGGGCAACGCCCGGCAGGGTCTTGGAGCGGGCGCGCAGGAAAATGTTTTTCTGCATATCGCCCCAGGCATAACCCAACGGCTCGACCGTGAGCTTGGTCTGTGCCTCAAAGCCTTTGAGCAATGCTTCAACGGAGGGCTTGGCGGCCTCTTCCGCGTAACTGAAGCTCATGAAGCTGACATCGGCGGCTTTCGCAGCTTGGCCCGACAGGCCGAGCCCTGCTGCCAGCATCGCGACGGATGCGATCGACTTGAATTGTTTCATTGTTCTTCCTCCCGATATGGAGCAAACCCCATATTCCTGCGCACATGTTTCTTTGAGGCGGTTGCGCGCTAGACCACCCCTCCGTCGACGATGAATGTCTGCGCGGTCACGAGACGTGAGTCGTCGGCAGCAAGCCAGAGGGCCATCCGGGCGATGTCCGGAGGCAGAAGATGTTCCTTGAGGCATTGCACCTCGAGATATTCAGCGAACTTTCCCTGATAGATGCGCTTCGCCCGCTCGACCTGGCGCTCGGTGAGAACCCAGCCGGGAGCGATGGAATTGACGCGGATGTTGCGCTCGCCGACTTCCCGCGCGAGCGACTTCGTCATGCCCATGACGGCGGATTTCGCCGTCGTATAGAAGATGAGCCCGGCGGCTCCGCGCATCCAGGAGATCGACCCCATGTTGATGATGGACCCGCCCCCGGCTTGAGCCATGTCGCCGATCACCGCCTGAGCGGCGAAGAACTGATGGCGCAGGTTCGTCTGGAAGCGTTCGTCCCAGTATTCGGGCGTCACGTCCTCAAGCGGCATCCGGTCGTCATTGCCGGCATTGTTGACCAGAACCCGGACCGTCCCGATCTGCTCGGAGAGAGAACTGATGGCGGAGCGAAGCGCCCCGATGTCGCGCAGATCCACCGCCTCAAAATGCGGCCGGTTGCCGGTCGCCACCTCGATGCGTCGCGCCGTCTCGTCCGCGTAATCCGCATTCAGTTCGATGAAGCCGACATGGGCGCCTTGCGCGCAAAAGTGCTCGACCAGGGACGCGCCGATTCCGGACCCGCCGCCCGTGATCAGAACACCCTTCCCTTTCAGGCTCGGATAAACGGCGCCCTCTACCGTTACACGCGGGACGAGTTCGGGATGAATGCTCATGCCGCATTCCTCGCCATCGGCTTTGCGGAAACCAGCGTCCGCCCATCGGCCGAGAACACATGCACCGCGTCCGGATTGATCGAGACGCCCACAGGCTCACCTTGGCGGATCGGCCGCTCGCCGTCGAGGCGCACGACGATCATCTCTTCCGTGCCCTCGAGCGCCACATAGGCATAAGTATCGCTGCCGAGATGCTCGGTCATGACGATCTTTCCGTCCAGGTCATTGCCGGTTCCGGGCGCGCAGAGTTCCAGATGCTCGGGACGCACGCCGATCTCAGCAGGCGCCTCAGGCGGAAGCGTGTTCAGGGAAACGAGTCCGCCGTGCACCCTCACCCGGCCGCCTTCAAGACGCTGCCCTTTCACGGACAGGAAGTTCATGCGCGGACTTCCGATGAAGCCTGCGACGAAGCGATTGACCGGAGCGTTGTAAAGATCGAGCGGCGAGCCGATCTGCTCGACTTGGCCCGCATTGAGTACGACGATCTTGTCAGCGAGTGTCATAGCCTCGATTTGATCGTGCGTGACATAGATCATCGTAGTGCCGAGCCGCTCCTTCATGCGCGCGATCTCGATGCGCATCTCGACCCGGAGCGCCGCATCGAGATTCGACAGAGGCTCGTCGAACAGGAAGATCTTCGGTTCGCGCACGATGGCCCGACCGATGGCGACGCGCTGGCGCTGACCGCCCGACAATTGGCGCGGCTTGCGATCCACATAATCGGAGATCCGCAGCACCTTGGTCGCCGCCTCGACCCGACGGCGAATCTCTTCGCGCGGCGTGCCCGCCAGCTTCAGTGCATAGCCCATGTTGTCGGCAACGGACATATGCGGGTAGAGCGCATAGGACTGGAATACCATGGCGATGCCGCGCTTGGCCGGGGGCACGTCGTTCACTACCTGATCGTCGATCGTCATCTGGCCCGATGTGATCTCGTCGAGCCCGCAGATCAGACGCAGCAGCGTGGATTTTCCGCAGCCCGACGGACCGACGAAGGCGGTGAACTCACCATCCTCGACGGTCAGGTCGATTCCCTTCAGCACATCGACATTGCCGAATGATTTTCGGATCTGATGGAGCTCTAATCTAGCCATGTTGATTGCGCACCCTTGCGATATCTGTCATCCGCCGAAGACGTTTTCGGGCAATCCCTTTATTCCGGTCTCAATCGCAAAGACGCTGCCCGACAGGGGAGCATCGGCGATCTGTGCAGCGGACAACCGGATGCGTGCGGAAGTGACGAACAGCGTCTGCAGGCCCGCGCCGCCGAACACGCAGCTTGTCGGACGCGGCACCGGCAGGTTGATGACACGCTCCACACGCCCGTCCGGGTCATAGCGTGTGACGCACCAGCCATCCCAATGCGCGCTCCACACGAAGCCTTCAGCATCGATGGTCAGGCCGTCCGGCTTTCCCTCGCCTTCCGGCACGGTCACGAAAACGCGCCGGTTCTCGATGGCGCCCGTCTCGCTGTCGAAGTCGTAGACGTAAATCGTCTGCTTCGCGGTGTCGGTGAAATAGAAGAGGCGATCGTCGGGGCTCCAGCCCAGACCGTTCGAGACGTGGAAGCCCCGGTCCATCTGGTGAACTTGGCCCTCCGGATCGAGACGCCAGAGCAAGCCTTGGCCAGGCGTCGTGTCGATGGCGAGCGTCCCGGCCCAGAGCCGGCCGCGACGGTCGCACTTTCCATCATTGAAGCGATTGCCGGGGCGGTTGATTTCCGGCCGTGCGAGCACGGTACTCTCGTTCTTCACCGGATCGATTGCCCGCACCTCGCTCTGCATGCCGGCGATGAAGCCTCCACCTTTACGCGGAATGAGGAAACTCGTGAGCTCCGGCATCGCCCAGGAGCGATAGGAACCCTTCACGGGATCGCCAACACAGACGGATGGCGCAAGAATATCGACGAAATAGAGCTGCTGGTCTTGAGCAGACCAATGCGGCCCCTCGCCCAGGAAGAGGCTGGCGGGAATGGCGCAGCGCACATCGTTCCGGTCGGCGCCAAGAGGTCGCGGATTGATATTCAGCGACATCGCCACCTCGCCAATATTGCCTGAGATTCGGCGCGCCGCCTCGATGACATCGCGCCCGAGGGCATGAAGGCGCTCGGGTGGCAGCCGGAAAGACGGGCCGATGACGCCGATGGCGCCGAGGGGCTTGGCCTCGTGATCCAGAATGGGCGCGGCCACGGAGCTGATGCCGACATTCTGCTCGTCAATGGAAACCGCATAGCCGCGGGCCTTGGTGAGATCGAGCTGGCTGATCAGTTCGTTGAAATCCGCGATGGTATGAGGCGTCAGCCGTTTCAGCTCCGCTTCGCCCAGGAGCCTGCGCCGCATCTCGAGTGAAAGATGAGCCAGGATCGCCTTGCCAAGACCACTGGCATAAGGCTTCGCTCGGCTACCAACGCCATTGCTCAGGCGCACCGGCTGCGGCGCCTCACGCTGATCGATGTAGAGAATCTCATCGCCGTCGAGGATGCCAAGCCGCACCGTCTCGCCGGTGAGGTCCCGCAACCGCTCCAGTTCGGGTTCGGCCGCGCCGCGCAGGTCGAAATCGTCCCAGACCCGATGCGCCCACTGAAACAGGCGCGACCCGAGGCGATAGGTCTGATCCCGGCTGTCGAGCTTCAGGAGCCGTTCGTCGACAAGGGCCTGGAGGATGCGATGCAATGTGCCCTTGGGCATGCCAGACCCTTCGAGCAGGTCCGTGAACCGGGGAGGCGCGGCTGCTGAGGCGACAAGCTCGAGGAGATGGACCCCCCGTGTGAGCGCCTGCACGCCGGGAACCGGCCCGGAAGCACCGACCTCGGCCTCATCGTCGATTTTCAGCTCGGCCTGCATGCGTCCCATCAAAGCTCCGTCGAAAGGATGAGCCGGCTGCCCAATTGACCCTTCAGGATGGCTCCGATTATGTTGGAACTCAGTTCCAAGTCAACCCGCCTTTCGTTGAAGAGGCTTCTCGCGATGAAAATCACCGCCATTCACCACACCCTCGTACGGGTGCCGTTCACGGAAGATATCCTGTGGGGATCGGGCCGGAGGATCGGGACGACGCGGCTCATCTGCCGGATCGAAACGGATGCCGGGATTGTCGGGTGGGGCGAGACGATCTCGCTGATCGCGGCCGTGCCGGCGGTCTTCTCCGACATCGTCGCCAAGGTGGGACTGGGCTATTCCGTGGCCGACGTGGAGCGGCTGCACCGGCACGTTCTCGGCGCCGGCTACTACCACCACAAGAGAGCGGCCGTCATGGCGATCGCCGCGCTCGAGATGGCCATGTGGGACGCTTTGGGGAAACAGGCCAAGCTTCCTCTGTCGAGCCTCTGGGGCGGGCGCTGGCGCAAGGATGTGGAAGCCGCCGCCTATCTCTTCACCAAGGATACGAAGCAGTTGAAGGAGCGGATCGGGAGGTTTCTCGATGCCGGCTATGAGACCTTCAAGATCAAGATCGGCTTCGATGAGCCGAGCGACATCCTGCTGGCGGAAGCCTCCCGCGAGGCCATCGGCGCGCGCGCCTTGCGGCTCGATGTGAACGGCGCTTGGACGCCCGGCACCGCCAAGCGGCAACTGGAGAAGCTGCTCGCCTTCGATCCGGCCTATGTGGAGCAGCCTCTGGAACTCGACGATCTGGCGGGCCACGCGCTCCTGCGCCGGTCCACGTCGGTCCCGATCGCTCTCGATGAGAGCGCCTATACCCTATCCGACATCGGCAACATCGTGCGCGCCGATGCGGCGGATGTGGTGCTGCTCGATCCGCATGAGGAAGGCGGGTTGTGGCAGACGATCAAGGCCGCCGCCATCTGCGAGGCGGTCGGCATTCCTGTCACTCTGCATTCCGGCGCGGAGCTCGCCCTGTCGCAGGCTGCCTATATTCACCTCGCGGCGTCGATTCCCAATATGAGTCTCGCCATCGATACGGAGCGGGCCTATCTCGGCGGCGATATCTCGCCCGCGCCTCCCGCCATGCTGTCCGGACGCTTTCAGGTTCCCGATGCCCCCGGCCTCGGCGTCGAGGTCGATGAGGATCTCGTTCAGCGCTATGCGGTCGACGGCATCGTCGGCGCCTATCTCGACAGCGAGCGGCAGGATTGGTTCCCCGTCAAGCCGGCCTATTAAGGGAGCTTCGCGTGTTCCTCGCCATCGAATGGACTTCGGCTGCCTTCCATGCCTACCTCTTCGCTCATGACGGAACCCTTCTCGGAGAGCGGCAGGAGGCGAAAGGCGTCAACCATGTCACCGACGGCGGATTTGAGGCCGCGCTGCGCGCAATCGTCGGAGATTGGGCGGCAGAGGCGAGCCGCATCTATCTCGCCGGCATGATCACCAGCCGCAATGGCTGGGTCGAGACGCCCTATGCAGAAACACCCGCTTCGCTGAACGACATCGCGGCGCGGGCAATCGTCAAACAGATCGACGGCCTGCAGCCTCTCGTCTTTCTTCCCGGCGTCTCGGTACGCACGCCCCTCCCCGACATGATGCGCGGGGAAGAGCTCAAGGTCTTTGGCGCGATGGGCCAGAATAGCGGTCTTGTCGCCCTCCCCGGCGCCCACACCAAATGGGTTGCCGTCAAGGATGGCCGCATCGAGCAATTCGCCACCTATATGTCGGGTGAAATCGCATCGCTGCTCAAATCGAATTCGCTCGTCAGCAAGCTCATTCCCGCGCAATCGGCCGACAACCCGGAGGCGTTCCTGCGTGGCGTCAGGCTTAGCCAGGATCGTCGCATCGGCGGCAGCATCCTGCGGCGCATCTTCTCAGCGCGCAGCCTGGTTCTGTTCGAGGAACTGCCTCCTGCCGATATCAGCGATTATCTCTCCGGCCTGCTGATCGGCGCGGAAATCAAAGAGGCGATCGAGGAGTACGGCTCATCGGACAGGAATGTCACGCTGATCGGCACGCCAGTGCTGTGCCAGCGCTACAGCCTCGCCCTTCGCGAGGCGGGAATGACATCGGTTTTAGCCGATAACGCCGCTCTCGCGGGCTTTCGCGCGCTTTGCTTGAGTCATTTCTGAACTAGGGTCGGCCTCAGCCATATCGGTATTGGTTGCAGCGAAAGTCCTTCACTCAGCTGCAACCGGACCAGCCATCCTCCCTGCGGTTCTCTTCGACTGGAACGAGGTTTTCCGCTGATCGGAACGAGAGACCATCCTGTGATGGAGCTCGTCCACATGGCGCACGGATTGCAGAGCTTCGAGCATTGGCTCGCAGATCAATCGCTCGCCGCAGGGCTCGCGATGGCAGACCGGGTCCCAAAGACCCATCGGCGTCCAGATCTCCGGATCGTGCCATTCCGGCATGCCTAAGATCGGATAGAGGCATACGCCGCGTATTGGCACGCCATCTAGAAGCAGTTCCTCCGATTCCTGCGCCACCTCCCACAGCCAGCGGCCGCGGCTGTCGCCGATGTGGCTGGTTTCCGTGATCATCACTTCGCCGCCATAGCGCTCCCACACCGAGCGAACGAGTGCGCTCAAGGGCCAGCGGCGCGGATCGTCATCCCCCAGCGGCGGGATCACGCCATCTTCCCGCACCGCGCCGCCGAACTCCCATTGGTTGGTCCAGTAATAGTTGATGCCCACGATGTCCAAGTGCTCCCGGCTGCCGCCAAGCTCCGGCAACAGGCGACCGCAGAGCATGTCCCAGCTCTGGAAAACGAGGCGCTCGTTGAAGTCTCGCACTTCTTCCTCAAGTTCCGGACGGTCGAAGGGGCTAGCCACGCGGCACAGGGGATCAACATTCACCATGCGCGCGCCTGTGCAGGCCGCCCACAAGGCGTTGATACCTTCAATGGCCGCCCGCGCAAGCGCCACCTTGAGGTCCCAGCCGCGCCCCGTGACATGCGGTGCGAACAGGCCCTTCTCGCCGGCTGCGTAAGCCATAAACGAGGGCTCGTTCACCGGCGTGAAAGCGCAGGTGCCTTCCGTGCGCTGTGCAATGTAGCGGCCGACGGCATAGCAATAATCGGCAAATCGCTTGGGAAAATCCTCGCTCCACAGGTCGAGACCCCGCGGATAGCCGTAGTGAAAGAGATCCCAGATGACTTCCACATGATAGCGCCGCGCCGCCTCAACGAAGGGCTCGACCGTGGAGAAGTCGTAGCGTCCGCGCCCGAGATCCACCAAGGGCCAGCGGATGGTTTCGCGCGCCGCGTGAATGTCGAGCTCGGCGAGTTGCCGGTAATCCTCATTGACCGTCTTGTCATGACCCGTTGCGACCACCTGGTCGAACCAATGACCATGCCGATTGTAGCCTGTGGATCCCTCGAAACCGGCCAGAAAGAAGCTTCTGAACATCCCGCTCTCCCCATTTCGCTTTATAGGCTTGCCGCAGCACGGGACGGCATTTCGGCGAGCCTGCCGATGCTCTCGGTCCCGCTTCGCACCAAGCTCTGATAAATGTCGACGGCCGGAGTTCGCACCCGCCGCAGCGGATCGGCCTCGTCCGGGACGATGTCCCACAGCCCCATCTGAGCCAGATGATCCGTCACGGGGCGACGGCCCTGGCGGTAGGCCCAGGTGACAAGGGCGAACATCGGCCACCAGGTATATCCCACCAGTGGAATTCCCTCTTCACGTAGCTGCCGTGTGGCCGCGACCGATGCATCAAGCCAATCGAGCCGACGGCGGAGGGAGCCGATCGAGGCCGTCTCCGAGATCATGAGCGGCGCCTGGTAGCGCTCGTGATAGAGCCGCCCGAGACGGGTGATGAGATCGGCGCCGGCATAGGGCATGCGGATCCGAAAACGCCCTCCGGCATCCCGCAGCAGCTTCTTCTGCGTGAACATCGGATAGAGGTTCATGCCGATGACCGGAAGCGCCACGGCATTGTCGAGAAAGTAAGCGAGATCGGCTTCCCGCGCGCCGTTCTTCAACAGCCAAGACCAGAGCGAATGGCGCTCGTCGATCCGTCCCGAGACGAGATCCAACGCGAGAAAAACGATGTCCTGACGGCGCCGGGCCTCGTCCTCGAAAGCGGGATCGTCGGTATCGAATAGATCGGTGGCATCGACAAAGTATGGGACAATCTCCGGATCGACGTTCTCCAACGCCTTGACGGTTTCCACCATGCCCTTTGCGATGGCCAGCATCAGCGCCACGAAGCCGGGCCAGCTGCGCCGGAATGGCGGCCACCAGCCGAGGCGCCCGCAATACCAGCCCGTGATGCGCGGCTCGTTGAGCGGGGTGTACCAGGTGATCCGCCCACGAAAACGCTCAGCGAGGCGCGCTGCATAATCGGAGACGAGCTTTGGATAGTCGGGATGAAGAAAGGCGCCTTCGATCCAGGACGGCAATCCGTAATGGACGAGGTCGACCTGAGGGTCGACGCCGAGATCGAGCAGGCGCTCCAGCGTCTCGTCGGGAAAGGTCCAGTCCCAAGTGCTCGGCGTCGGCTGGATCCGGTGCCATGGCACGCCGTAGCGGGCGCAGAGAACGCCGAGTTCGGCCACGAGACCGAGATCGTCATGCCAGCGGTCGTAATGGCCCGTCAGCTCATACTCGTCGAGGGTGCGCCCTGTGACCGGGTGCGGAGCCGTGATGAAGGTGTCCTCGATTCCGGTGGACCACCAGAAGGCTTCGGGTGCTGTCAATCGGTGGAGTTGAGATCGAGGCGGGAGCGGTCGGGTCATGCCGTGGCCATCTCTTGAGCGTCAGTGCTTCCACTGCAGCACAGCGATTAGGCCGCAGGCGAACCTCGGCCGTCATGGGATCCAGGGTAGGAAACGGCTCACATCGGAGAAAGTTGCACCTGATCCGCCGCTTGAGAACATCCCTTGCCCTCGCGCGTTGGTCGGCGAAGAGCCGTCTGGCTTCACGCCAGACAAGGAGACGAGACATGGCCGAAACGATCTCCCCTGTGGATCTCCATCCCCGCCCGCAGCTGCGCCGCGAACGCTGGATCGATCTGTGCGGCCCCTGGGGCTTTGCTTTCGACGATGAGGATCGAGGGTTTGCCGAACGCTGGTTCGAGCGGACAGAGCCCTTCACTCGCGAGATCCTGGTGCCCTTTGCCCCCGAGAGTAAATTGTCCGGCGTGCACGAAACAGGCTTTCATCCGGTCGTCTGGTACCGGCGTGAGGTGGGGGTAGATGAGGCGGATCGTCGGGAACGGCTTCTCATCCATTTCGGCGCCGTCGATTACAAGGCCACCATCTGGGTCAACGGTCGCATGGCGGTCGAGCACACAGGCGGACAGACGCCTTTTTCGGGCGACATCACCCCTCTGCTCGTTCCGGGCACAACCCAGGTGATCGTGGTTCGCGCCGAGGACGAACCACGCGACCTGCAGCAGCCGCGGGGCAAGCAGTACTGGGAGGAGCAGCCCGGCTATATCTGGTATCACCGCACCACCGGCATCTGGCAGCCGGTCTGGCTGGAACCCGTTCCCAGGGTTGCCATTGCCGAGCTGCGCTGGACGCCCGATGTCGACCGCCTCGGCGCCGGGCTCGTCCTCCGGCTCGACCGCGCGCCTCCCGCTGGCTGGCGCGCGAGGGTGCAACTGACGGGCGACCGGCCCGCACGCACTCTCATCGACGACACCTATCTGATCTCCGGCCGTGAGCTGCGGCGCGACCTTCTTCTCGACATCAACGATGCGGCGATCCGCCGACGCCGCACATTGCTCTGGGCCCCGGAACATCCCAACCTCATCGAGGCCGTAATCGAGCTGATCGACGGGAATGGCACCATTGTCGACCGCGTTGAAAGCTATTTCGGCCTGCGCCGTGTTGAGGCCCGCGACGGGCGCTTCATCATCAACGGCATTCCGACTTTCCTGCGTCTCGTCCTGGCGCAGAACTACTGGCCGGATTCGCTCCTGACCGCCCCGGATGCGGATGCCCTCAAGCGCGAGGTGGAGCGGGCGCAATCGCTCGGTTTCAACGGGATCCGCATTCATCAGAAGATGGAGGATCCGCGCTTTCTGTACTGGTGCGACCGGCTCGGCATGCTCGTCTGGAGCGAAGCCGCCAATGCCTATGTGTACTCGGATCGTGCCGCCGAAATGCTGACCCGCGAGTGGCTTGAAGCGGTCCGGCGGGACTACAACCATCCTTCGATCATCACCTGGGTACCCTTGAACGAAAGCTGGGGTGTCCCGGACCTGGATCGGTCAAGGCAGCAGCGTGACTTCGTGCAGGCGCTCTATCACCTCACCCGTGCGCTCGACCCGACGCGGCCCGTGATCAGCAATGATGGATGGCAGCATGCGGTGGGCGACATCTTCGGCGTGCATGATTATGCGCCGACCGGCGACATGTTGCGGGAGCGTTACGCCGACCGGGAGACCATCGCGCGCACGTTTCGCGAAGTGCGTCCGCATCACCATCCGCTTTTGGGCGAAGGCGTCGAGATCGACGACGAGCCCATCGTGATCAGCGAGTTCGGCGGGCTTGGCTTCGTGCCGCAGGCCAGCGAGGACTGGTTCGGCTACGGTCAGTTCGCCAACCCCGATGAATTGCTCACACGCTATGAGGAACTCGTCGATGCACTGCTTGCCTCCACCGCGCTCGCGGGCTTCTGCTACACGCAGCTTACCGATACGGCCCAGGAGACCAACGGCCTTCTGACCGTCAACCGCGAGCCGAAGTTCGACCTCGAGCGTCTGCGTGCCGTCAACAGCCGCCCATCGAAGGCGGTGCCGAGTGAGATCCTCGATGTGATGATCAAACAGGAGGTCGAGCGCCGCCGCCGTGAGCGCGGGCAGGAATAGCACGTCCCCGCCGCGACGACGGGCGAGCGGACATGACAAGCTCCAGCTTCCGCCGGTAGCGCGGGCTGCTTTGGAACCTTGTCTCAGCACGCGAGTTTTCCTCGCACGGCCAAGCTTCGTTCATGGCGAAGTCCGCCGCAGGTTGCTGAGATGGTGCACGAAGAGAGCGTTCCGGAGACGAATAAAGACTATGCCATTGGCCTGGGTCGCGCCTTTGGCGGAGCTGTCATCTTTGCCATTCCGCTCCTGATGACCATGGAGATGTGGTGGCTGGGGTTCTCGATGGAGCCTGTTCGGCTGCTCCTGTTCATGAGCATCAATTTCGCCATCCTGATCGGCTTGTCCTACTTCGCAGGCTTCGAGAAGACCTTCAGCTGGAAGGAGGACGCGATGGATGCCTTTGCAGCCTTCGGGGTCGGCGTCCTCACCTCGGCGGCCATGCTCGCTCTCCTGGCGGTGATCACCCTCGACATGACGTGGAACGAGATCGTCGGCAAGGTGGCCCTGCAGAGCGTGCCGGCGAGCATCGGGGCCATGCTCGGGCGCAAGCAGCTTGGGGGCGGACAGGACATCCAAGCCGAAGAGGAGCGCAAAGCGGAAGCCGGATACGGTGGAGAGCTTTTCCTGATGCTGGCAGGCGCCCTGTTCCTGGCATTCAATGTGGCGCCGACGGAGGAAATGATCCTGATCGCCTACCAGATGTCCCCTTGGCACACCTTGGCGCTCGGCGCCCTCTCCATCATTCTATTGCACGTGCTTGTCTACACAGTCGGGTTCTCCGGTCAGGAGAGCCGGCTGGAGGGTGGTACGTTTCTGTCCACTTTCTTCCACTTCACGTTGGCCGGATACGGCATTGCCCTGCTCATCAGCTTTTATGTGCTCTGGACCTTTGGCCGCACGGAGGGGGTGGCACCGACGGAGATCGCGAACATGGTTGTGGTACTCGGGTTCCCGGCTTCGCTCGGCGCCGCAACAGCCCGACTGGTGATATGAGGCGGCGATGGAACAGAACAGAGCAATCGAGAACGAAAGTCGCTCCGGCTCCGGGAATCATATCCCCTGGCTCGAATGGCTCGCATCAGGCTTAGGTTTTCTCTTGGCGCTCTGCGTCTTCGGCTTCATCGGGTGGCAGGCACTGCACGATGCGACCTCTTCACCGGCGATCACGGTTGCAGCAACGGAGACAAGCCAGGTTGCGGGCGGCTACCGCGTCATATTCGAGGCCCGCAACGTCGGCGGCGCGGCGGCAGCGCAGGTACGGATCGAGGGGACTATCTCAGGCGGTAGTGGCCCTGAGACCAGCAGCGTGATCCTCGACTACATTCCTGGCCACTCGGCACGAAAGGGCGGGCTGTTCTTCACCCAGAACCCGCAGTCAGGGCATCATCTTTCGTTACGGGCGGCAGGATTCGCCAAGCCCTGAAGCGTGCCAGTCGCGTTTCATGCCGGAACCTCCTGTCGCGCTGATGATTGCCCCTTGAAAGGTAACGTTTTCCACCTCATCAGCGGAGTGCCGTCTGAATGCCCATTCCTCTGCCGAACCAGCCTTATCCGGAGCCGACACCGGCCGATCCCAATCCGGCGCCTGTGAGCCCCCCGACGCCGCCTGAATCACCTCAGCCTGAGCCTGTCGGGGTGCCTCCGACAACCCCTGGCGACATTCCACCGCCGGGCGAACCGGTCGGAGTGCCACCCACGTCACCGCCGGAGATCCCTGTAACGCCGACAATGCCTCAGCCTACGGCATAATGCGTGTCAGGAGAGGATCCCGGGGCGAGTTTCAAAAGCGCTGCGCCGAATACGGCTTGAGATCGATCTCGCCGGTCCTTCCATCGATCAGGTCTGCGATGAGCCGCGATGTCATGGCGGCCTGGGTCAATCCATGATGGCCATGGCCAAATGCGTAGACCACACGGCTATCATCCCGAGCTGAACCGATTACCGGCAAGGAATCTGGAATGGATGGGCGAAAGCCCATCCAGCGCCTTGCCTCCTGATCGGCATCGAAGTCGGGCAGGAAGCGCTTCAAGCGGGCAATCATCGCGGATGTGCGCTCACGATTGGGCTTGGCCTCCAGCCCCGCGAACTCAACCGCCCCTCCAACCCTGTCGCCGGCATCGAGAGGCGTGGTGACGAAGCCCTCACCCTCGAACATGATCGGTCGATTGAGGCCGAACGCCCCCTTGGGATAGGTCGCGTTATAGCCGCGCTCGGTGTCGAGAGGAATTCGATCGCCCAACAGCTTCGCAAGCGGCCGTGACCATATGCCCGCTGCGATGACGACCCTGTCAGCTATGACAGCATTCGCGGCACTATCCGTATGGACATGGACGCCACCATCTTTCGGCTCCACTGCCACCGCGCGTGCTGCTCTGTGCTGCGCTCCCCGTTCGAGAGCAAGCCTCAAAAGATCGGACGCCAAGTAGGCCGGATCGGAGATGTGGCACGCCTCCGGGTAGAGCACACCAGCCTCGACGTTGTGGAGTGCTGGCTCCAGCTTCGCGAGATCGTTTCTGCTGAGAATGTCGACACCGATGCCGAGATCGCGCTGGCGATCGAGGATGTCTTTCGTCCGTTCAAAGGCATCCTGATGCTTCCATACGGAGAGGATTCCCTTCTCTCGCAGATGATCGCTCAAATTCAACGACGACAATAATTTCTTCCAAGCCGGCAGAGCCTCCGCATTCATAGCGCGGATCGCGGCCATACTGGTCTTGATCCGCGCAGGAGATGATGCCAGCACGAAGCGGATGAGCCAGGGCGCCAAAGTGGGCAGATAGGCAGGCCTGATGGTGAGAGGCCCCAGCGGATCCATCAGCCAGTTTGGAAGATTTCGCCAGACCTTGGGAGATGCCAGCGGCATGATGTCGGTATGAGCAATCCAGCCGGCATTGCCATCCGTGGGGCGCGCCGTCTGGTCGCCCGGTTCGATGAGAATAACCTGATGTCCTCTGTCGAGGAGGGCATGTGCGGCCGCGAGGCCGACGATTCCAGCACCGACAATCGCGATCCGCATCGTGCATCCTGTTTGAAGGTATCAGGTTACTGCTGATTACGCTTAATTCGTCCGATCTACGACCTGAAAACCCTGCGCGAAGGGATCGCGGTCGTCGATGATGATCGTGTTGAAGCCTGTCACCCGCGCCCATCCCTCGATCGACGGAATGATGGCATCGCGATTGCCGACCTTCGCCCGCCCCTCGATCCGTCCGACGAAGGTCGAGCCGATGATGCTCTCATGAACGAATTCATCGCCCTCTTTCAGCTCGCCGCGATCCGCAAGATGAGCCATGCGAGCCGAAGTTCCCGTACCGCAGGGTGAACGGTCGATAGCCTTGTCGCCATAGAACACGGCATTGCGGGCCGTACCCACCTTGGTCTGCGCGCGTCCCGTCCACAGAACATGGGTCAGGCGATTGATGTCCGGATTCTCCGGATGGGCGATCCGATAGCGCGCGTTGAAGGCCTCCCGCAGCTTCGGGCTCCAGCGCAGAATGTCTGAGGGGTTGATATCCGACAGGTCGGAATAGAGCTGTTGCGGCTCCACGATGGCATAGAAGTTGCCGCCATAGGCGACATCCACGGTCAGGTGTCCGAGCCCCTCGACTTCAACCTCGTAGCCCGTTCCATACAGGAAGGAGGGAATGTTGGTGATGCGGACCCGCTCGATGAAGGGGCCGTTCTGCTCATATCGAGCCTCGACGACACCGGCCGGCGTATCGAGACGCAGGAGACCTGGTGTCTTCGGATGGATCAGGCCGTTCTCGAGAGCGATGGTGACGGTGCCGATCGTCCCGTGCCCGCACATCGGAAGACAGCCGGATGTCTCGATGAACAGAATTCCGACATCGCAATCGAGACGCGTCGGCGGATAAAGGATCGAACCAGACATCATGTCGTGTCCACGGGGCTCGAACATCAAGCCGGTGCGGATCCAATCGTATTCCGCCAGAAAATGCTGACGGCGCTCGAACATCGTCTCCCCCTTCAATTGGGGAATGCTGCCACCGGACACCACACGAACCGGATTCCCGCAGGTGTGACCGTCGATGCAAAAGAAGGTATGACGCGCCATCGCTTCACTCGCTGATCAGAGATATTGCCAACTATCACGAAAAGGGCGAAGGACCTCATGATCCTTCGCCGTAAGCGCATCAGGCGGCGGACTTCAAGCCGACGTCGGGAAGAACCGGGCGGTTCTTCAGGGCCTTGTCCATAACCGCCTCCACCTCGGCACGCTCCTGGGCATTGAGAGCAAGACGCGGAGGACGCGTCAACTCCGACCCGCGGCCCATGATGGCCTCGCACAGCTTGATGCATTGCACGAGATCGGGCCGGGCATCGAGGTGCAGCAGGGGCATGAACCATTCATAGAGCGTCCTCGCCTCCTCGTAGCGTCCTGCCTTTGCCAGACGGAACAGGGTCTCGCCTTCCTGGGGAAACGCGTTCGACATGCCGGAGACCCAGCCGGCAGCGCCAAGCATCACGCTTTCGACGACGACATCGTCAAGGCCCGCGAACAGAACGAAGCGGTCGCCGACCATGTTCTTCGTATCGGTGAAGCGGCGCGTATCACCTGACGAATCCTTGAAGCAGACGATCGTTTCGCAATCCGCGAGCGAAGCCAGAATATCGGGCGTCACGTCGTTCTTGTAGATAGGGGGATTGTTATAGACCATCACCGGCAGATCTGTGGCCTTGGCAACGCCGCGAAAATGCGCGGCGGTCTCATGCGGCTTCGAGGAATAGACCAGAGCCGGCATGACCATGACGCCGTCGAGCCCGACTCGCTCGGCCTCCTTAGCAACCTCGGATGCGAAGGCTGTCGTGAACTCGGCGATACCGGCGATCACCGGCACACGGCCACGGGAGACATCCTTCGCGGTCTCCATGACTGCCACCTTTTCCGAACGGCTCAGAGACGTGTTTTCCCCGACCGTTCCGCAGACGATCAACCCGGAGACGCCGTCCCGGATCAACCCGTCGATCACCTTGGCCGTAGCCTCGATGTCCAAGTCATAATTCGACTTGAACTGGGTGGTTACCGCAGGAAAGACCCCTTCCCATCCGATTCTAGCCATGCCGCCATTCTCCCACACTGGACATTGATGGGCATTATTGTAGATTGTATAAAATCTACCTTGTCAAGCCAAACTCCTGGGATGCTGCTATAGAGGTGGACCTTCCAAGTTCAGTGATTGCCCAACCCATGACGCTCGAAACCAAGCCAGCCGCCAGACCAGCGCAGAAGTCTCTTCAGCATCGGACGATTGCGGCTGCGGTGGCGGAAAACCTGCGGCAACGAATTCTGGACGGCGACTTCAAGGCAGGATTTCCACTGCGGCAGGACGCTCTGGCGGGCGAGTTCGGGGTGAGCCGCATCCCGGTTCGAGAAGCCCTGATGCAGCTCGAAGCGGAGGGGCTCGTCAAGATTCATCCCCACCGGGGTGCCATCGTCTCCGAGCTCTCGACGGACGAGGTGCAGGAGCTTTTTGAACTCAGGGCGCTGCTTGAACCGCGCCTCCTCAAAGCATCCGCCCGGCATCTGACCCCAAATGACTACGAGAAACTCAATCGGATCCTTCAGGAATACAGTGCGGAACTCCGGGCTCACCATGTCAGGCGCTGGGGCGAGCTGAATACGGAGTTTCATACGCTTCTGTACTCTCACGCCAAGCAACCCCGCACATTGGCGATCGTCGCCAACCTCCTTCAGGAATGCGATCGGCATACCCGGCTTCAACTCTCTCTGACGGATGGCATGAAGCGGGCTGAGGCCGAGCATGCCGAGCTATTGAGTCTCTGCGAGAGTGGACAGATCACGGCTGCCTGTTCTCTGTTAAAGACGCATATCGAGGACGTCGGCAAGTCCTTGCGGGTCTATATCGAAAATCATCAGAGAGCTGACTGAGCATGATCATTGTTGACCATGAGGGCTCATGCTCGCTTCATTTAACTATGGGATGCCGTTCTCACCGGGAATGAGCTCGCCGTAGAAATCTGTCCGGACCAGGAGACATTGGCTAAGTCTTTGACATTGCTTGTCTTCATCTCGCTTCTCGCACAACTCGCAATCGCAGACCAAACCACCTGAGAACCGCTACCTCTTCGGGATAGTATTTACCCAATAGGGACTCCGGACCTACTTTGGAAAGCCTCTAGGTCCCAACCTCGCCAAGAAGGCTACGGTCCAGGGGTGGGGGATCGTCGCTGTGTCTGCTTCTTATCATGTAGAGCTTGGTACGCTCTTGGGACCGATGCCAAGAAAGAGAAGAAGTCTTGCAGGACAATTTCTTCTCGTTGCATTCGCCGTCATGCTGATGGGCATGCTCGCCATGGGTACTCTCGTGTCATGGCAGATCGAGAGGAGCGTTGCCGAAGTTAAAGGCATATCCACAGCGCTCTATGTCAACACCATTTTCGCTCCGCTTCTGCAAGATCTTGCAACAGGCGACGTCCTTTCTGAACACAATGCTCGCCGCCTGAACCAAGCGATGGAAAAACCGGATCTCCAGGCGAGTATCACCTCGATCCGCGTCTGGAAACATGATGGACTTATCGTGCATGGTTCAGAGCCGGCGCTCATAGGAAAGAGATTTCCGCTGGACCCTCATTCCAGACGTGCCTGGGCTGGAGCGGTTGTGGCAGACTTCGATGGCACATTCGACGATGATGAAGTCACAGAACCTTTTACCGGCATACCCGTACTCAAAGTCTTTGCACCGATCCGAGATTTCGAAAGCGGCAATGTCATTGCCGTCGTCGAATTTCGTGAGCGTGCGGAAGCGTTGAACTCGGAACTGATCGCATCGGAATGGAAAACATGGCTCTCGACCGCTCTGATCACTTTGAACATGATGGGATGCTTATTCGTCATCGTCGCCAATGGAAGCAAAACGATTGATCGACAGCGCGAAGCGCTGAGAGAGCGTGTTTCCCAACTTTCAGAACTGTTGCGTCAGAATCGGGTTCTGCAAGGACGCATCGAGCGTGCGGCACAGAACGCCACGGAGGACAACGAGCGCCTTATGCGGCGAATGGGCTACGATCTCCACGATGGTGTCGCTCAACTGATCAGCCTCGCACTTCTGCGGTTGGACCGCGTAAAGGGCTCAAAGAGCGATCGAGACAATCTGCAGAAAATTCAAAAAGCCCTTTTGGATGCGCTCAACGATACCCGCAACATTTGCAAAGGTCTTCTCCTGCCGGAGATTCAAACTCTGACACTTAAGGAGGCGCTGCTGTTCATCGTCCGTCAGCACGAACGCAGAACAGGAACAACGATCACCTGTATGATTGCAGACCTTCCGGACCAAGCGCCGCAATTCGTGAAGATCGCCTTGTGCCGGTATATCCAGGAAAGCCTCAACAATGCTTTCAAGCACGCAGATGGCCATGAGCAACAAGTCGAAGTCAACTGGGATGGAGCGACCGTGACTGTCGAAGTGGCAGACAAAGGGCCAGGTATACGCGAATCGAGCGGAACCAAGGGCGAGCCTCGTTTAGGGTTGGCCGGTCTACGGGATCGAATTGAGAGTATCGGAGGGGCTTTGAGCATCAAGAGCACGCCGGGTGATGGAACGCGCATCAGAGCATCTCTGCCTCTGATGGATGCTGGGGGGACGGATGCAGCATAAGATTCGGGTCGCGGTCATCGACGATCATCCCCTCTACAGAGACGGAGTGGTCTTCGCGCTCGAGTCAGAACATGACATCGAGGTTGTCGGCCAAGGAGAAACAGCCCTTGAGGCTCTTCAAATCGCTCAGGACCATGCCCCCGACGTTCTCCTCCTCGACATGAACATGCCAGGAGGCGGCGTCAATGCCGTCGCCAAAGTGGCACAAAGTTGTCCTTCAACGAAAGCTCTCATGCTGACGGTCGTCGATGACGAGCATGAAGTGCGCGATGCCTTGAGAAAAGGGGCCAAAGGCTACCTCATAAAGGGAACCGGCAGCTTGGAGCTTGTGAATGCCATACGCTTGGTCAACGCCGGGCAGAATTACGTATCGCCCAGCTTCGCTGCACAACTCTTCATGTCGAGGGGATCCGACGAAAACACCTCTTCGGAGACAGCGAGGCATTTTCCTGAGCTCTCAGATCGAGAAGAACAGATCTTGATGCTCATTCATCAGGGGCTCAGCAATCGGCTGATCGGGGACGAACTCGGACTGACCGAAAAAACCATCAAAGGTTACGTGACCGCCGTGATGGAGAAACTTCATGTGCGCAATCGCGTGGAGGCCGCGATAGTGGCGGCGGAACGGCTGTCTGAGAGGAGGCTATCTCTGAAGTGACGCAGTGGACAAGCCCTTGTTCCCGACTGAGATGGACACGCACATCGAGTTGCCTTTTGGTATTTTTGGAAGGCAAATATTCCTTACCCACTTGGGGATAACACGCAAGGGCATGTAAGATACTATTCTCTCACTTCATAGATATTGCTGAATCCAAATTGAACTCAGTATCCTGAGATCCTGACGAAGTTCAATGAGCTCATTATTGAACAGATGAATATTTGCTGCACCTGTAAGCGGCAAGCGAGATTGGAACTGGGGGGCTCCAATGACAGGCAGAATTCGCGTTGGAGTGATCGATAAACATCCTCTCTTTCGGGATGGTGTCATCCTAGCCTTGAATTCTCAACCGGACATCGAAGTTGTTGGCCAAGGCGCAACGGTTTGGGATGCAATAGAGATTGTTAACAAGAGCCGACCGGATGCGATTGTACTCGATTCCAGTACGCTCGATTGCAGCATGGGGGCTGTGGAGTCGATCCTCCAGCAACATCCTACGATCCGTATCCTAATCCTTGCCGTTGTGGCGGGCGAAGAGCACGTCTACACTGCTTTAAAGCGCGGTGTACGTGGCTATTTGCTGAAGGGCGCCAGCAGCACGGAACTGATACAAACGGTGCGGGTGTTGAACCAGGGACAAAGCTTCATCTCACCAAGTCTTGCGGCCAAACTGCTTATGAAATCCGATACGGGTAGCGTCAGCGAAGCACGGGAACCAGGTTCTCTCCCACACCTGACTCCTCGCGAACAACAGATCTTGTCGATCCTGGTTCAAGGTCGCAGCAATAAGGAGATCGGCAACAAGCTTGATCTAAGCGAGAAGACGATCAAGCATCATCTGACCAACATTTTGCAGAAACTGCGCGTCCGCAATCGGGTGGAAGCGGCCCTCGTTGCATCCAATCATCTTCCACAAAGCCTGATGGCTTCCTGATAAGGCACACTGATTAAAGCGTTTTTGGTTTCAGTGTAGGACATAGCCGGCGTGCCTGATCCAGCCTTTGGCATCGTTTGCGGTGATGGTGTCGAGGGCTGGTTTGAGTTCGGCTTCCAAGGCTTCGAGAGTGCGT